>QMIT01000011.1 GCA_024434115.1 Chloroflexota bacterium | reverse complement strand
CAACGTCGCCATTCAGCTTTGGATTATTGCAGTCCAGACCAGTATGAAGCCCTGAAAAATTGGACTCAATAATTGTCGGTCAAACTGTTACAAGGTCAACAGCAAGTCAGGCAACGCAAGCAAAAGGCTCTATTGAAAATCCTTATTTTTACTACTACTCATCAGAAAAAAACGCTTTTATCATAGAAAGTGCGGACAGCAAAGACCAATATACATTGGCAAAATATTCATTGCCCAGTTCAGATTACCGTCTCTCCGGCGCGGGTTGGTCACCGTCTGGAGAATGGTTCACTTGGAACCCTAATTCTACACAGATTTCCGTTGTTCATCGTCGAGAAGGCCAACAATTCGATTTTCCTTCATCTCATATAAACGCCGAAAATTTATCTATAAGCAGTCGTTGGTCGCCAACATCAGACATGCTTTATGTTCTTCGCACTCAGGATTTTGGCATTGGAACTGAATACTTCAATTTTTTTGTGATGAAAGATATACCATTACATTCTGTGATTTTTGAATATAGCTCAGATTACGATCTATCTAATTCAGGAAAATCTCCAATTGTAGGAGCTTTTTGGGCAAAAGATGGTCAGGCCTCTTATCTCTACTTTTCCGATCCCATACTACAAAACAAAATCAACCTCGTGTCAATTGAACTTGACGGAAAAGTCGTTGAATATCAAATGGATTTACCAGAAAACGAGTGTGGCATTGGTTTTTCCTTTTCTTATTCGGGAACTGGATACATTCCTTTAACGAACACTCTCATTCAATCAACTGAAGAATTAGAGGTAACTCCACTGGCTCCAACAGACGAGTTTGCAAAATCTTATATAAAACGAGTGGAGTGGAGTCCAAATGGGACTTATGCTTTTATCTACAGTCAATCAGATTGTGAGAGGCAAGACAATTTATTTGATCTTTGGGTACTATTTGTAGACCAACAGATCGTCAAAAAAGCCAATACACAAGTTTTGGGGGATGAGTATGGACAGTTATCACACTGGTCGAGTCAAAGCAATAAAGGTTGGTTCCTCGTTCCAGATTCCAAGATCATGTTGCTGACTTTAGAGCCACTGGGTGTCAGGCTAATTGAATATCCCCAAAACAGCACACCCGATGTTACAAGTATTGGATGGGTTGGTAACGACAGCGATTTGGTCTTTATAGCAGGAAATCAGAATGGAATCGCCTACCGCTATAATGACGATTTGGGCATAATGTCAATCATAAAAAACCAACAAACCTACGATTTAAGCATTGGCACGTTAGCCTATTCGAGTGAAGAACGCTATATTGCCATCTTAGGAAAATGTCGCGGCCAATACAATACGCCATGTATTTTTGATTTGGCACTAAATCAACTAAATCAACTACCTCCAAATAGTGCTGCTATGTACGGTTCTTATGGGCAATTACGTTGGCATCCTGAAGAAAACTGGATACTTATAGGCGAATTTGTAGAAGAAGGGCGCATATTTTTGCGTATCACCAATTCAGATGGCTCAATAGCGCGAGAGCTAGGATATAACTGCACTACCCCCATATGTTTTGGATGGCTTCCATCAGTTTCAGTTGCTACTGACCATTAGCCTTTTCATTAGCTTTCTTGGGGCGCGTCATCTCAGCGAGTTCGGCCTCCAATTGGACACGGCGTTCGACGGCAGCTTTGGCACTTTCTTCCAACACCCGTTTATACCGTTCTTTTGTTCCCTCGCGCAGTTCATCACCGGAGGCAGGGGTTAACAACAACGACACCCCCGCGCCGATAATCGCCCCAGCAAGAATACCTGCTCCAAAAACCAAGATTTTTCGCATGATGCCCTTCCTTTAGCTCGAAAGCGCTTCGACCAGTTGACGCAGGCCCTTTTTATAGTCGGTGTAGCAATCAAAACGTGTGCAGCGGCGTAGATCATCCGGCGGGTCAACGGGTTCGACCATCGCTAAGATGACCGTTTTACGTTGGCTGCGGAAATATTGCCATGCCTGTTCGACGCTGCCTGTTTTGATGGCAAATGGGGACAGCACCACGACCATTTTTTTGCATTGTTCTAACGCAGGATGCACCCCACCTGCCCAATTCACATTTTCAGGGGTTTCACCGTCATCCAGCCACGTAGAAATACCTACGGCCTTGAGGTCGTCGGCTAATTTTTTGGCAAAATCGGCGTCAGTGGCGGCGGCGGCGATATAAGTGGCGGCTTCAACTTTGATCTTGGCAGCTTTAGTCTTGCCCATTCCGCGTGTATCGGCCACATTCACCGCGCTTGGTTTGGAGGTAAAATCATGCGCGGAGGTCTTGCCCATGCGATAGACCGTGCCGCCGCAAATAGGGCATTCGCCACGAGTACCGGGTCGCCCCTTGCTCGTCCAAACCGCCTGTGGGTTCAGCATTTCGACTTTTTCACGGCAGGTGACACAAAACGCCTCGACTGCCTCATCTTCAAGATCGCTGAGGTGTTCCAATTCATCTATATCTTCAAATTCATCCCGAAAGGGGTCGCGGTCATAGTCCGTCATAAAATTCCAACCCTAATGTTTGTCTTTGTATACGTTCAAGATTAGCACATTCGTCTATTCTGTCCAAACTAATTGACAGCCCAAAACCCGAACGTTATACTTTCGCCCATGTTAAAAAATCAACTTTCTATCGCTGTGTATCATCACCATCATCATAACTTCCGGCCCAATTTCCGGTGGTGATGGTGTGTCGCGCCCTCAAAAATTTTCAAAATAGGGCGCACCCGAAATCAGCAAATCTGCGCTCCACGCCAACCGGATGTGGGGCGTTTTTGTTTATCTGAGAAGCATAATTAGGGAGAACCACGTCGAATGAATGAGCAGGTACGAATCGCGCTGCCAAGCAAAGGGCGGATGGAAGGGGAGACCCTTGAATTCCTTGCCAACTGTGGGCTGCGTGTCAACAAAACCAATCCGCGCCAATATACCGCCACAATTCCCGCCCTACCGGGAGTGATGGTCATGTTCATGCGCCCCCGTGACATTCCGGTCAGTGTGGCATCGGGGGATATGGATTTGGGCATTACGGGCTATGACACGGTATATGATGCATTTGGCGGCGAAACCGAGGAATTGATGTTGGTGCATGAGGCACTCGATTATGGACAGTGTGCGCTGGTACTGGCCGTGCCGATGGAGTGGGCAGAGGTGCATACTGTCCAAGACTTGACGAGCAAGGCGGCCCAACATGAACTGCGGGTCGCCACCAAATATCGCAATTCGGTAGAGCGCTTTTTGGAGAAGCGCCACATTTCGGGTATACGGGTAGTTAGCGCGGATGGGGCACTCGAAGCCGCCCCCAGCATCGGATATGCCGATTTTATTGCCGACATCACCAGCAGCGGCACGACCCTCCGTGAAAATAATCTGCGGTCATTGGCTGATGGCCTGATTGTAGATTCGCAAGCCGTGTTGATTGGCAATCGCACCGCATTAGCAACCCGTCCAGCGGTCATGGCGGCAACAGAACAACTGTTGGAATTTATCGAAGCCTATATGAATGCACATGGCAAATACATGATCTTCGCCAATATGCGCGGGGAGACATTGGATGAGGTCGCCCATCTAGTATTGGGGCAGCCCGATTTAGGTGGCTTGCAATGGCCCACCATCTCGCCACTTGGCACACAAGCCCATCATGGCAATTGGTGGTCGGTCAGCATTGTGGTGTCCCATGCTAGACTATATCCCGCCATACAACAGTTCCGTACCATCGGGGGCAGTGGTGTCGTCGTAACCCCGGTGTCGTATATTTTTGAAGAACGGCCCGAACGCTGCCGCCGTCTATTATCTATTGTTCAAGGGGTGCAACCATGACCGAATTGCTGCCGATTTATTCATTAGCCGATGCCAAAACCAAGATTTTGTTGCGCCGTCCCCTCGACGAAACAGAAGTAACACCTGCCATCAGCAAACGATTAGAAGAATTGTTTGATGGGCCAATCACCCCCGAAGAAGCAGTGCGGCGGATTTTGGCAGCAATTCGGGACGGATCGGACAACGCAGTGGGGTATTGGACAAAAAAGATTGATGGCGTACAACTTGATGCGCTGTATGTACCGGAAATCGAAATCCATCAGGCACTTGATCATATCCCCCAAAAGGTTGCCGAAGCCTTGCAATTGGCAGCAGGACGCATTGAAAATTTCCACCGGATGCAAGCCGAACGCCTAACGGATTGGTATGAAAACGGATTGGGGCAGATTTTGCGCCCGATTAACAAAGTTGGAGTATATGTGCCGGGGGGGACTGCGCCGCTGCCTTCCTCGCTGTTGATGAGCGTGATTCCAGCGTTAGTGGCTGGCGTTGAAGAAATCATTATCTGTACCCCTCCGCAAAAGGATGGGACAGTCAATCCAGTGATTTTAGCGGCAGCGGCGGTGTGCGGCATCAAAAAAGTGTTTAAGGTGGGTGGGGCACAGGCGATTGCAGCAATGGCCTATGGCACGCAGACCATCCCGCGTGTGGACAAAATCGTTGGGCCGGGCAATCTGTTTGTGACACTAGCCAAACGACAAGTCTTCGGCGTAGTGGGGATTGATGGCCTACCGGGGCCAACCGAGACCATGATTATCGCCGATGAGTCTGCCAACCCCGCCCTTGCTGCCGCTGATCTATTGGCCCAAGCCGAACATGACATACTGGCTTCGGCGATTCTCGTCACCCCCAGTCGCAATCTTGCCAAACGGGTGCAGATTGAAGTAGCCCGTCAGTTGGAACATCTAGGCCGCGACAACATCATCGCACAATCCCTCAGCAATCAAGGTGGGGTAGTCATTGTGAACGGCCTCGTGGAGGCGTTTGAGGTCGCCAATGACTATGCCGCTGAACATCTCTGCCTGCTGCTGGAAAACCCTTTTGCGTGGATTAGCGAAGTGAAAAACGCCGGGGGTATTTTCTTGGGGGAGGGGTCGTTTGAGGTATTGGGGGATTACGTGGCAGGGCCGAGCCATGTCATGCCAACCGGGGGCACCGCACGATTTTCCTCTCCGCTCAATATTTTAGACTTCATCAAAATCACTAGCGTCATCGGTCTTGACCATGACACTGCCGCCGAACTGAGCAAAGCCGCCTCGGTGCTGGCCCATGCTGAATCATTGACCGCTCATGCCGCCGCCGCCGAAGCCCGGATACAGGAGTAATCGCTATGCAGACTCAAGACATGCCCAAAATACGCATCCGGTCAGACATCGCCGCAATGGAGGGGTATGGGTATCCCAGTGGCACACTTGAATTATTAAGTGAGCGCATGGGTCGCCCCGCCAGCGAAATTATCAAACTCGACACCAATGAAAATCCGTTTGGCCCATCTCCTAGAGCCTTAGAAGCCCTCGGCAAGATGGAAAGCACGGCCCATATCTACCCCGATGTGCGTGTACCCTATCTACGGGCAGGCTTGGCGGAATATATGGGAGTTGACCCTGAACATATTTTGGTCGGGCAGGGCTGCGACGAAATCATCAAAGTCACCGAGCAGTTATTCCTTGAACCGGGCGACATCATTTTGAACTGCCCACCGACCTTCACCATGTATTCATTAGTCGCAGGCTGGCTCGGCGCAAAAACGGTTAATATCCCCCGCCGTGCTGATTTTTCGCTGGATGTAGAAGCGATTGAAAAAGCCGCCTATGAAACGGGCGCAAAACTATTATTTATCTGTTCTCCCAATAATCCCGATGGCAGCCTAACCCCACCCGATGTTTTGGAGCGACTTTTGAAACTGCCGTTGGTGGCGGTGCTGGATGAAGCGTATTTTGAATTCGCGGGGGTCGAAAATAATGCCCTGCGTGTGCCGGATACGCCGAATCTGATTGTGATTCGCACGTTCAGCAAATGGGCGGGTTTGGCGGGGTTGCGTATTGGCTATGGCATCTATCCGCTGGAAATCATCGAACACCTTTGGAAAATCAAGTTGCCGTTTAATGTGAGTGCCGCCGCCGATGTTGCTGCACGGGCGACATTAACCGATATGCCAACGATGCAGGCCAATATCGAAAAAATCATTGCCGAGCGTGAACGATTCATGGCTGAGTTAAAGACGATTCCCTATATCCATGTCTATCCAAGTGCCGCCAATTTTGTGTTTTGCAAGATTGCCACCGTACCGATTCCCGATTTGCAGACGCGGCTCGAAAATGAAGGCATTTTGATTCGCTACTACGAAGGCAAAGTACCGGGACATGTGCGGATCAGCATTGGACGGCCCGACCAGAATGATAAATTACTTGATGTGCTGCGCCAAATTGGAAAGGAATTCCATGCGTAACGCGAAAATTCAACGGAATACCCAAGAAACGCAAATTGAATTAACCCTCGAATTAGATGGCACAGGGCAGGCGTCTATCCATACGGGTGTCGGTTTTTTCGACCATATGCTGCATCATGTCGCGGTACATGGTCTATTCGATTTAACCGTCGCCGCGCAGGGCGATTTACATATTGATGCCCATCACACCATTGAAGATGTCGCCATTTGTTTAGGGCAGGCCCTGCACAAGGCACTAGGCGATCGTAAAGGCATTGTGCGGATGGGGTCGGCGCTTGTCCCGATGGATGAGGCACTGGCGCAGGTGGTAATTGACCTCAGTGGTCGCCCCTATACCGTCGTCCATGCCGATTTTGATACCCCCGCCATTGGGCAGATGCCGACTTCGCTGGTGGCCCACGTACTGGAATCTATTGCTACCCATGCCCGGATGAACTTGCACGCACAGGTCTTTTATGGCCGCGACGATCATCACAAAGCCGAAGCATTGTTTAAAGCATTGGGTCGGGCGCTGCGTGTCGCGGTTGAACTCGATCCCCGCCGTCAAGGAATTGTCCCTAGCACGAAAGGAACATTGACCAAATGATTGCCATTGTAGATTACGGGGCTGGCAATTTACGCAGTGTGCAAAATACCTTGAAGCATGTCGGGGCGGAGACCAAAACCGTCAGCAAACCGAGCGAACTCGACGGCGCGGATAAAATAGTCCTGCCGGGAGTGGGGGCATTTGGGGCAGGCATGGCGGCTCTGCGCGACTCTGGTTTTGTTGAGCCGATTATCCAAGCAGCCAAAGCGGGTGTGCCATTGCTCGGCATCTGTTTGGGGATGCAATATTTATTTGAGGCCAGTGAAGAAATGGGCGTTCATCAAGGGTTAGGGTTATTACCGGGGCGGGTGGTCAAATTTCCACCCAATGGCCCGCTGGTGCCACACATCGGATGGAATCAACTGCACATCCGCCAGTCAAATCCATTATTGCGCGGGGTGAATGAAGGCGACTATGCCTATTTTGTCCACTCCTATTATGTTGAAGCTGCCGACCCGAATGATATTCTTGCCAGCACGGATTACGGTCTGAATTATGCCAGCGTGGTCGGGCGAAACAACATTTTTGGGATTCAATGCCATCCCGAAAAAAGCCAGCACGTCGGCCAGCACATCCTACGCAATTTCGTGGAGGACATCCGTTGATTATCTATCCCGCGATTGATATTCGGCAGGGGCGGGTGGTGCGATTGCTCTATGGCGACCCCAATCTTGAATCTGTCTATGGTGATGACCCCGTAGCGATGGCACAAAAATGGCGGGACGCCGGGGCAGAATGGGTGCATATCGTCAATTTGGATGGCACACTCGGCGCAGAAACGACTATTTTTGACACGGTGTGCCAAATTGCTCATTTGGGCTTATCGGTGCAATTTGCAGGCGGCCTGCGTAATTTTGACGCGGCACAGCAGGCTATTGATGCGGGGGCAGAACGGGTCGTTTTTGGCACACTGCTGGTCAAACAACCGGAACTCGCCGCCGAAGCCGTGCAGAAATTTGGTGCGGAACGAGTTGTCGTCGCGCTGGATGCCAAAGGGGGGCAGGTGACAACACACGGTTGGCAGGAAAAATCTACATGGTCGCCGATTGAACTCGGTCAGCGACTTGCCGCCGATGGGATTCGACACGCCCTCTACACCGATGTGGATAAAGATGGCGATTTGTCGGGGGTGAATGTGGAGTCCACCGCCGCCCTTGCTGATGCCACAGGCTTGCAGGTCATCGCGTCAGGGGGGGTTGCCAAATTAGACGATATTCGCGCCTTAAAAGCGACTGGCAAAATCGCCGGGGTGATTATCGGACGGGCGCTGTATGCGGGGGTGTTTGATCTACATGATGTCATCAAAATGGTTAATGAGGCTACCTAATGACAAAATATTTTTCTCCAATGGTGGATAAGTATTTGAGCCATTGGATTTGCCAACCCACTTGGGATAGTATGCACCCAAAGGATATGGAAAGATTTTATATCTTCTTGAAGGCCTTACAGAGATACTCAAAACGAGATTGGTTCTCAGAACTAAATGCTACTTTGCTGAGGGCTGCTAAAGACTTTCACCCATCGGTTGAAGAAGATTTGCTTGCTAAAACGATTGGTATATTTTTGGAAAAAGCCGAGGTCGTTCTAAATTATGCTAAAGCGGAATTTCCAAACCCAGTTGTTGAAATGCGAAATCCTTTTGAAGTCAGAGGATTACTGACAACACGGAAGTATTTGGATAGAGATGGCAATGAGCAGACTATGCTTTCCGACGATGAAATTGAAGAAATATTGATCAAAAATTTCGGAAAAAATTGGCGGGATACTTATCGGAAAAAATAGGACATATAGACATCATAGCGGTACCCAAAGAAGAGGAGTTTACACTTGTTAGCAAAACGAATCATCCCCTGCTTGGATGTAAAAGATGGGCGGGTAGTCAAAGGCATCAATTTTGTGAATCTGCGCGACGCAGGCGATCCGGTAGAACAGGCCATGATTTATGATGCTGCCGGGGCGGATGAACTGGTCTTTTTGGACATCACCGCCACCCACGAAAAACGCGATACGATGTTGGAGGTGGTGCGCCGTGTGGCCGATTCGATTTTTATCCCTTTCAGCGTCGGCGGGGGCATTCGCACGGTTGAAGATATGCGGGCGACGTTGCTGGCGGGGGCGGATCGCGTTTCGGTCAACAGTGCCGCCGTGCGTGACCCCGAAATTATCAGCGAAGGGGCCGAACGTTTCGGCGTGCAGTGCATCATCTTGGCGATTGATGCACGTTGGAATGGCGATTTTTTTGAGGTGTATGTCGCGGGGGGGCGCACCCCAACAGGCATCAACGCGGTTGAATGGGCCATGCGCGGTGAACAAATGGGGGCGGGTGAAATTTTGCTGACCAGCATGGATCGGGATGGCACAAAAATCGGGTATGATTTGAAGCTGACTCGTGCGATTGCCGAGGCGGTCAATATTCCGGTGATTGCATCGGGGGGGGCAGGCAAAAAAGAGGATTTTCTACCCGCCTTTACTGAAGGCAAAGCCGAAGCCGTGCTCGCCGCCAGCCTGTTCCATTATCAAGAACTCAGCATTCACGATCTCAAGACCTATCTGCATAAAAATGGCGTATCAGTACGCTTGACGGAGGCCGTCACCGATGGACAACCTGAAATGGGATGAAAACGGCTTGCTGCCTGCCGTCGTGCAAGATGATGGCACGGGGCAGGTGTTGATGGTGGCATGGATGAACCGTGAATCGCTGCAAAAGACCATTGAGACAGGTGAAACCGTGTTTTGGAGTCGCAGTCGCCAAGAACTCTGGCATAAAGGTGCGACGAGTGGCAATATACAAAAGGTGGTCGAAATCCGCGTGGATTGCGACGCCGACACGCTTTTAATTAAAGTTGCCCCGGCTGGCGCAGCCTGTCATACGGGGGCGTATAGCTGTTTTTACCGCGCATTGGAGGAACTTTCGTGAGTGATACCCTAGAACGTGTTTTTGGCATTATCCAAGACCGCAAAGCCAATCCCAAACCCGGCTCGTATACCAATTCATTATTTGAGGCGGGAGAGGATGAAATTATCAAAAAAGTCGGTGAAGAAGCGGTAGAAGTGGTGTTGGCGGCGAAGGGGCAGGGGCAGGAACGCCTAATTTCCGAAATGGCCGACCTGACATATCACTGTTTGGTGCTGTTGGCCCAATTTAACCTTACACCAGAGGATATTGCAGCAGAATTGGATAAGCGGCATAAACCGAGATGAGAGTCTATTCGGGTGAGGCAATCGGTTCGGTATTGTTGGCAAGCCACTCGGCAATTTCAGGGATGGTGCGCTGACCCTGTGCCACTGCGAGGATAAATTGGAGGGCGTCGGCGAGATTCCATTTGGGTCGCCAAGCATTCTTTTTAAGAAATTGGTCAAGGGCTAGGGTGGCGGTACGTTTGTTGCCATCTACAAAAGGATGATTGCGGCTTAACGAATCTAGCAGTGCCGCTGCTTTTTCAAATAGACTCGGATACGCATCTTCCCCAAAAGCACTTGCCATAGGTCTCGCAACGGCAGATTCAAGCAACCCTCTATCCCGAAGCCGGGCTTCACCACCCAAGACTTCTTCGTTAATGACGAGGATTTCATCCACCGTCAAATACCGGGTCATTGTTTAGCAAGCTCATTGAGCAGCCATTCATGCTCTTTCATAGCGGCTCGTACATCCGCCCTGAATTGGGCTTCTTCATCTAGGCGTGTGATATACTGCTGAATCGCGTCCGTCACAAGTTCATTAATTGGACGATGTTGCTGTTGAGCCAATTCCTCAAGTTTCTGAACCAAATTTTCTTGAACTTGGATTTGCATGACTACCTCCGACTGATATCATAGCCTATTCTACCATGTTCATAATCTCATTTAGGCCCTCATTGACATCATCCACAACCCGATTCGCCACCTGTCGCAGGGCGGCTTGTTTATCAGCATGGGGTGAGACGCCAATCGCTTGAAATTCGATTTCAATGCCTGCCTCGCGCAATAATTCCACCGCCAGACGAGTGGCACGGATACCGCCTGTCGAATCCTCAAAGACGGTCACACGATTAGGTTGGTGGGTCAATTCGGCTAATGGCCCGGTCAGGCGTTTTTGCTCAAATAAAATTGCTGCCGCATGGAGAGATTCGGCCTCCTTGCCAGAAATCGCCGCGCCAATCGCCGCCAATGCCTGCACGGGATAGGGTTTGATGTATTCGCCGGGGGTGCGGTTGTAATGAGAGGCTATCCACTGCATCCGACCCGCACCAATCAATGGGACATCATGGAAACCAAGCAGTTCCACCGCGAAATCACCTTCGGGGGCATATCCCAATGGGTCAGAATCGGCATCGCGGGGGGGCAGACTGGGGCGGGCCGTGAACACCACAAAATCATGGTCGGGTTGGTTACGCCAATTAAAAAGGGCGGCTTTGCTGGATTCACTCAACAGGGGCATATCATAAACCAAGAGGGTGCTTTCGATCTCAAAGGGG
Source organism: Chloroflexota bacterium (assembly GCA_024434115.1). Lineage (GTDB taxonomy): Bacteria > Chloroflexota > Anaerolineae > Aggregatilineales > J027 > CFX10. The sequence goes on along the minus strand of QMIT01000011.1, from coordinate 236,258 downwards.
GCAGGCATCCCATAGGTTCTGGCAAAACCCGCACTCCCCAATGTATGCACCTGCTGAATGCGCGTCGTCGGGGTATCCAGCGAATAAATATCACCCAAAAACAGGGGCAAAAATGGATGATTAGCAGATTCTTGTAAATAAGCGAGAGCGTGGGGGGTCGGGGCATCACCATTATGATTCCGCGCCGCCACCTGTCGCACATGGCTTACAAAATCGGGTCGGGGATAGAGATTGGCAGATTGCCGGATATTGGCGAATGTGCCTTCGAGTGTATCGGCTTGTAAATTTGGATGTTCGGCAAGGGCCTGTGTCAATATCAAGCCAACTGCGAAGGCCGCCGAATCCCATTCATTGGTTAGACCACAGGCTTCAAAAATCGAGATTTCATCGTCGGTAAAATTGATGGGGGGGCATCCCATCAACGTCGCAAAATAATCAATGGTGCGGCGCAGGGCCACTTTGTAGCCCTCTGGATGAATTAGAACACCATCTACATCAAACAACAGTATGTTTCGCATAGGGGATAGGAGGATTAGCCAAGCCAGCGTTTGCGGCGCTTATAATGTTTGACCTCGCGGTAGCTCTTGCGCTCCCCTTTTTGACCGAGGCCGAGATAAAATTCTTTGATGTCTTCGTTGGAAATTAACTGTTCTTTGGTGCCATCCATCACGATGCGCCCATTTTCCATGACATAGCCGTAATCTACCAAGTCGAGCGCGGCACGGGCATTTTGTTCGACCAGCAGAACAGAAATTCCTTCTTGCTGGCGAACCTGCTTCACAATCGAAAAAATTTCTTGCACCAACAGCGGGGCTAATCCCAGTGACGGCTCATCCAGCATCATGAGTTTGGGGTGGCCCATTAACGCGCGACCTATCACCAACATCTGCTGCTCACCACCAGATAAATAGCCGCTGGTACGGCCACGCATGTCACGTAGGCGGGGAAAATAATCATAGACCTTTTCAAGATCGCGTTTGGTTTCACGCCCACCTTGATAAACCATGCCGCCGACGCGCAAATTTTCCTCAACGGTCAGATGGCGGAACAGGGGACGGGCTTCGATGACTTGGAAAATGCCCTTGCGCACAATTTCTTCTGCCGATTGACCGTCAATGCGCTGGCCTTCCCACGTAATCGAACCGCGTGTCACCTCACCGTCTTCACTGTGCAAGAGGCCGCTAATGGCTTTGAGCGTAGTGCTTTTGCCTGCGCCATTCGGCCCCATCAACGCGACGGCTTGACCGGACTGTACCTTAAATGAGATGCCACGCAGCACGAGAATCACACTACTATAAATCACTTCAATATTGTTGACTTCTAACATCTATTTTTGCCTCAAAAAATGTCCCATAAGGGAGGAGTTATAAACCCCTCCCTTAATAGAAGTGTCAATTATTTATTGGGGTACATCCGCACCGCCGACGCGCAAATCGGGCAGTTCGCGCAGTTCGGTCAGTGGGCCAATGGTGGGTTGGACTTGCCCATCCCGCTCTACAAAATCAATCGCCCCAACGTAGGCATGGGTTTGGGAACGGGTATTGGCGTCAAAGGCATATTCAACCATCCCCTGCATCGCGCTGTATTGATAACCAGCATTGAGCAGATTGTAGAGGGTTTCGCCTGTTACCGCCTCAAAACTGCCCGCTTCGTTGATGGCACGGGTCATCACATCAATCCATAGATCGAGCAAAGCCCATGAAGTCAGATAGGCGATATTACGGGTCGCATAAGCAGCTGTGCGTTCTTCATCGTTGGTTGCGACTGATAGACGATTGGTGACCCATGCGTTGTTCACAATCTGAACACCGGGGTTATCCAATTGATCCCACCATACATAGGGCAGCGTGCCAACGACCCCATCGGAATCCGCACCCGATAGAAAATAAACTGACGTGTCCAAAATCCAGTTGGGGCCACCCACGAGTATCTCATCCTGCAAACCAGCACCCACAATAGCGCGGATGACTTGACTTGAACCAGTCGCCAGTGTGGTTGTGTAGATGATATTTGCACCCGCATCAGTCAGTTTCTTCAATTGACCGGACAGGTCAGGCGTACCAATCGGCAGGAAGTATTCAGCGCCAGCATAACCAACACCCAGACCCTCACAGTAGGCACGAGTTTCCGCCGTGTCACTGGATTGACCAAAAGCGATATTCCAGCTTAGGTGTCCAATCGTAGGCGTGCCTTCCATACCCATTGCTTCCCAATTTTCCGCCACATATTCACAGAACAGGCCCATTTGATCGGCGTAGGAAGGAATCGCGGCAAACACCCATCCGGGGGTCTGGTCTTCACCATAGAGTGATTTTTCGCTACCCGCTGCCAACAGAATCGGCATCTTGAGTTCGGCAGCTTGTTCACGCAGATTTTCCGCATCCGTGCTGGAGTATAGGAAAATGATGCGCGGTTTCTCATTGCCTTCACGTGAAGTGAAGTCCGCCCAGTATTCAGTGGATTTCGCCGCATCACCACCGGTGTCTTCATAGACCATCGTGATTTCAGCACCGCACAGACCACCACCGCCTTCTTCAGAATTGAAGTAGGCCATCGCGTCGGTCAGCCCGGCTACCAGCGGCTGACTGATAGGACGATAGGGGCCGCTGAGATCGCCGAAGTGAAAGAACGAAACTTCGCTGACGCCTTCATCCGCCAGATTCACCGCACATTCGGCGCGTCCGCTCTGTTGATTGACCATGCGATCCGGGTTGGTTGAACGATTCGCCAATGCCGAGGGCAGGGCGACAGTCGCCAACACCGCAATCAGCACGAGCAATATCACAAAATGCTTTTTCATGGGTACTTTTCTCCTAAACTCGGTTTTTAAACGGGACAAAAACTAAATTCAAAGACAGTTTTTTTCCTTGATGCTCCACCCCTCCATCATGTCTATGGAACCTCTTCACTCGTCGGATTGATTATAGGGATTATAGCTTAGACTTTGGTAAAGGGCCTCAGACGCCATGCCGCCTGCAAGATCGCCCAGCGATACGCGATACCCCTCGGCTGATAAATTAAAAACAGCGCCAGTAGCATCCCCAACAATAGTGGTGGCAGTGCGCCGGGGACGTTGGCAGGATTAATAAACGTCAGGACTTCAACAATGCGCTTCTCAAATAAATCGCGCAGCCAATGGACGATATAGCGATCCATAAATAGGAAAAAGCCGACACCAAAAGTCGGGCCAAGTGCAAAACCTGCCCCGCCAATCACCAACATCGCCAGTAAGCGAATGCTGACTTCAATGTTGTAGGCGTCTTTGGTGATGTTACCATCAATATGGGCTTTCAGGCTTCCGGCGATGCCCGCATAGACCGCGCAGACAAAAAAGGCCATCATTTTGTATCGAAATACATTGATACCCAACTGCTCGGCGGCGAGGTCATTGTCTCGAATCGAAATCCATGCTCGCCCAACTCGACTGCGTAACAGGTTGCGTGCTGCAATCCACGTAAAAATCACAAAAAACAACACGATGTAATATTTGTCGAGGGTGGTAGTAAATTCCTCGCCCAAAATGCTGGCGTTCGGCACGATCATTTCTGACCCACCAAAATCCAAATTGCGGAAAAAGTCATGCAGAAAACCGATGGACTTGAAGGGCCGGGAGATTTTTTCGGCGTCATAGCTGGTGAAAGCCCAAGGGATCATAAATTGGGCGCTGAGGGTCGCCATCGCCAAATAAAATCCTTTGACACGTAGGGCAGACAGGCCAAATAGAATTCCCAGCACGCCTGAAACTATTGCAGCAATGGGCAACGCAAACACAATTGAGAATCCACTATCCCGCACCAGCAAAGCCGACGTGTACGCCCCGACCATCATGAAGGCAGCCTGCCCCAATGAGATTTGCCCATTATAGCCCAGCAAAATATTGAGGCCTGTCACGGAAATCAGATAAATGCCGCCTGTCGTCAAGATGCTTAGGAGGCGCAGAGGAACGATGCTGGCTCCCAACCCACCTTGACTCGATAGCAAGGGTATAGCGATTAGTAACAGCAAGAAAAAACCCACCCAAAACAGGTCTACCCGTGTACGGACAAGCGACTGATCTTGAATGTAGTTGACATCATAGATACCGCTAGGACGCATGGTGTATCAATCTCCTACACACGATCAATGCGCTTCTGACCAAAGAGGCCAGTTGGCTTAAAGTATAAAACGGTAATCAGCACGATGAATGGGGCAAATTCTTGGGCGGCAGTGGTCGAAATAAACAAAATACTCAGTTGTTCGACGATGCCGATAATAATCCCGCCGACGAGCGCACCCGTGACGGAATCCATGCCACCCAACAACACCGCTGGGAACACACGCAGGGCCAGCGCGGGAATGACGAGGGCACTAAGTCCCGACCCGCCTGTGCCTTGAATCACTCCGGCGATACCTGCCATGACCGCAACCGTGCCCCACACAATGGCGAGAATCAGGCGGACTCGTAGACCGACACTTTCAGCCAAAACCTGATTTTCGGCGGTGGCCCGCATCGCCAAACCAATGGAGGTATATTGGAACAACCAGACGAAGGCCAAAAAGGTCGCAATGGCAATCGCAAAACCCCATGTCAGGTTACGCGGGAAACGCAGTGATTCACCCAAGGCGCTCTCGGTATCCACCTGATAATCCGGCAGGGCACGCGGAGGCAAAATGTCGTATCCAATGACGGTGTAGATGGTGTTGCCATTCTCATCAATCCCCGTCGGCACGGAAATTGGTTTACTTTCACTTTCTTCAACAAACACCGGAATGGGGCGCTCGTCTGCCCCCCAGATGAGTTGGGTTGCGCCTTGAATAATGAACCCTATCGCCAGCGTCATCAAAATGGCCGTCAAGAGGGGCTGACCCAGCAGAGGGCGAATGGTGAAGCGCTCGACAAACATGCCGATCAAAATACTACCGACAATGCCCGCCATCGCGCCGCGCAGGATTTTGGAATCCTCTTGATTAAGCAAAAATGCCATCACCACAGCGGCAACCAGCGCAGGTATTAGGGCGATTAGAAAGCGGCGGCTGGTGAGGGTCGTTAGCCATTTGCGCCCGATTTTTTCAAGACGGGCCTGCCACCCTTCGGTTGTACTGCTGGTTTCAGGCCGGAGGACGACTGCGCCAATCCCCATACTCATGACCCCACCAACCACCAAAAACGCCGTCGCCAAACTGAGGCCAGCGGTCACTTGGTCAGATGCGCCATTTTGAAAGACTTGCCAGAAAAAGAGGCCACCAATGAACATCAACCAGCCGTGTGCGAAATTAAATACCCCGGAGGCTTTATTGATGATGACGATGCCGAGGGCCACCAGCGCGTAAATGCCGCCGCTGAGGATACCCCAGACCGTGAATTGAATGATATTAAAAAGGCTCTGGCCGAGTATATTTACATCCGACATAAAGAATAACTCTCCAAATTATTTTCTAATCACCTGCCATTTGAGGCGCTTCAAAACCACCCAATTTGACCACAGGTAGGTCTTGGGTATCGCCAACGTTGCGTACACGCACTTCGGTTTCGGTATGGCCCACGCGCCCATCCCGATAGCGCACTTCGGAACGAACAAGCAGCATAGATTCACCGCCGTAAATAGCATTTAGGACATCACCGTGCTTTTGCTCCATAAACCGACGGCGCAGCTTGCGGGTGCGAGTGAGTTCCTCTTCATCCGGGTCAAAAGCACGCGGCAAAATGACAAATCGGCGGATACGGGCAGGCGGCGGCAGGGTCTTGTTGGTGCGGGTGACATCTTCCATGATGAGTTCGGCAATCTCATCGCGTTGGGAGAGGTCAACCATCGTCGTAAAAGAAAGACCACGCTTTTCGGCCCAGCGTGCCACGTTTTCAAAATCGAGAGTAATCAGGGCGCTCACATACGGCATATCAAATCCACCAACCGCCATTGTGTCATAAATGTACGGGCTAAATTTGAGGCGACCTTCGATATATTGAGGGCTAAAATGCTCACCGCTAGAAAGGGTAATCAGGTCAGACACGCGGTCAAGGTAAATGAGATGCCCATTTTCATCCACATAGCCCGCATCGCCTGTCTTAAACCAACCATCCGAAGTTAGGGCTTTTTGGGTCTTTTCGTCATCTTTATAGTAGCCCGCAAAGACGCTGCGGCTCTTGACCATAATCTCACCACCCTCACCCAGTTTGACCTCAACCGTTGGTGGGGCTTTGCCGACTGTGCCCATGCGCACATCGCCGGGGTAATGAATGGTGTGAGTTTGGCATTCGGTTGACCCGTAGAGTTGATGCAGGTCAACATTGATGGCGCGGAAGAAACGCAGCACGTCGGGACTGAGGGCTGCACCAGAGGTATAGGCATAGCGGATCCGCGAGAGGCCCAATTTATCGCGTAGCGGACCAAAAAGGGCAAGTTCCCCGATAAAGCGCAAAAGCTGCATCAGAGGGTTGGGACGCTTGCCCCTTTCCTCGATTTCAGCCAGTTTATAGCCAATCGGCAAAAAGCGTTTATAGAGCCAGCGATTAATCCAAAAAGAGTCATCCATTCGCGCTTGCACGATGCTAACCAAACTTTCCCAAAGACGACTGGGGAAAAGGAGTGTGACAGGGGCGATTTCCCGAATATCCTGCTGCACGGTTTCGGCTTTTTCAGGAAAATTAATCACTGTCCCATAGGTCACATGATAGGTTAGGCCGAGTGATTGCTCCGTAATCCATGCCAGCGGACTGAACGAGACATAATCGTCATTTTGATCCACAGGCATAATGGTATATACATGACGCGCCCCATAGATAAGGTTGCGGTGCAAAATCATTGCGCCTTTGGGTAGGCTGGTAGTGCCGCTGGTATAGCTCAGAATGGCAATATCATCGCCTTTGCCTTGCGACACCAATTCCTCATAAATACCGGGATGCGTTTTGGCATATTCTCGACCCAACGCCTCAACGCCGCTAAATGAAATCAGCCAATCGTCGTGATAGCCGCGCAGACTCTTTTCATCCCAATAAATGACCCGTTTGATATTCGGCACTTTATCGCGGATTTCGAGCGCATGATCTACCTGTTCCTGATCTTGGGCGACCAAAAACGAGGCTTCGGAGTTGTTCAGCAAATATTCCAGTTCGCGGGGGGTGGCATCGGTAAAAATGCCGATGGTAATGCCTCCAGCAGATTGGGCGGCGAGTTCGGCCCAATAATATTCGAGGTCGTTATCGCCCACGATACCTACTTTGTCGCCACGCTGAAGGCCCATGCTGACCAGCCCCAAGCAAAAATCGTGAACATGCTGGAAGCTGTCACTCCATATGTGTTCCTGCCAGATGCCAAAGCGCTTTTTGCGCATCGCCACCTGACAACCGAGTTTTTTCGCGGTTTTAAGGAAATTCTTGGGCACGGTATCGCCGTCAGGAGTCAACGGGCCGATTGGGTCGTTCGGAATTGCAGTATTGGTCATCACAAGCCCTCAAAAAGAAAGATTTATTTAAACGGTCTCTTCACCCAAATAGGCTTCGATTACTTTGGGGTCACGGCGGATTTCGTCGGGTGTGCCTTCAGCAATCTTTTGACCAAAATCCAACACCACAATACGATCCGCAATATCCATGACCAAGCCCATATCGTGTTCAATCAACACAATCGTTGTGCCGTTGTAATCGTGAATATCGAGGATAAAGCGGGCCATGTCTTCTTTTTCTTCAACATTCATCCCCGCCATTGGCTCATCCAGCAGCAGTAATTTAGGTTGTAACACCAGCGCTCGGCCCAGTTCGACCCGTTTACGCAACCCATAGGCGAGTGTTCCAACGGTGCGCTTGCGGACATGATTCATTTCTAGGAAGTCAATCACTTCTTCCACGATGGCCCGATTTTCAACATCTTCCTGAATGGCAGGCTTCCAATATTTGCCGATGGAGTCACGGAGATTAGGGGGCAAAAATTTAAATACATCCCAATAGATCGCGCCGCTGATAAGGCCGGATTTCATAAAAATATGCCGAGCCGCCATCAGGTTATCGAGGGTGGTCATGTGAGTATAGAGGGCGATATTTTGAAAGGTGCGGGCAATCCCCAATGGCGCACGTTTATAGGTGGGCAGGTGAGTAATATCCTGACCTTCAAATAGAATACGGCCCTGCTGAGGATGATAAAAACCGCTGATGCTGTTGATGGTGCTGGTTTTACCCGCCCCATTGGGGCCGATAATCGCAAAGATTTCGCCGGGGTTTACCTTAAAATCAACATTTTGGATGGCTTTGATGCCGCCAAAACTGAGTGATATTTTTTCAACATGCAAGATTGGGCTGCTGGAAGCGCCATTTTCCGCCGGGGGCATATTTTATAAGTTCCTCTAAACCCAAAAACTCTAAGTTGTCCACATTGTAGACGATTCACGCCAAAAGTCAAACACGGGTTTAGCCACCGCTAGTCAGGTTTTGATGAATGGTGTAGAGTATTAGGAGTGTGCTATCAACCATTGAAAGGAACCGAGGGTTATGAACCGTCGAACTGTTTTTGGTTTGTTGCTGCTTTTGCTCCTCATCATCTTCTTGGCGCAAAATACCCAAGATGCGACTGTCAAGTTTTTGTTTATCGAGGAATCCGTTCCACAGACCGTTGCGATTCTGATTTCGACCCTGATTGGTATCTTCTTCGGTGTCTTTGGGCCAAGAATTTTGGACCTTATGTATGAGAGCCGCAAAGAAAGACAGGAAAAGGAAAAACTGAAACAAGAAATTGCATCGGTAGCCAAGACGACGGCGGAAGAAGTGCTGCAAGAAGCGAATCTTACAAACACCGACCCAAGCAAATAACTAACCGCCGATGGATAGTATAGAAAAAGATTTCGAATATTTTCTAAATCACACCCTCAGCTTGGGGCTATCCGATGATACAGTACGGATTGTGCTGGCAATCGGGTTGTTTTTGCTGACTCTCTTGGCGCGTCAAGTGGTTGACCGTCTATTGGTCTTGGTTGCTAAATTGATGGGGCGCAGCAAAACCACCCTTGATGATCGCTTGGTGATGGCCTTTGATACACCCGCCCAACTGCTGGTCACAATTATTGGCTTTTGGACTGCGCTGGATGTCTTGGAAATTGGGCCGGAACTCAGCGCGGTCTCTGACCAAGTTTTCATTGCCATTGTGACAGCCATCATCTTCTGGGGAGTGTATCGTTCGATTGATGTGCTGGTAGATTCACTAGAGACACAACGCAACCGCATCAAACGTATTGACGCGAATGTGGCCCGCTTTTTACGGCAAATTGGGCGGGCACTGGTGCTGATTTTTGGTATCGTGCTGGTGATGGAGCAGTTTGGCTATAACCTCAGCACACTGGTGGCCGGGTTGGGCATTACGGGCTTGGCGATTGCGCTGGCTGCCCAAGATGCCCTATCAAATCTCATCGGCTACTTTGTGATTATGGCGGATTCCCCCTTTCAAGTGGGGGATCACGTCATCGTCAAAGATAGCGAGGGCACAGTCGAGGGCTTAGGTTTCCGCACCACCCGTATTCGCAAATATGACCAATCATTGGTGTTTGTCCCCAATCGGGATGTTGCCAATTCGAGTGTTATCAATTGGTCACGCTTAAACAAACGACGGTTAGAGATGACGCTTAATATCAAACGCGACACCCCGCCGGAAAAAGTCTTGGGTGTGATTAACAGCATCCGTACCACGTTAAATGCACACGAGCGAATCATCGCCGATTCGCCCGTTGTCCAATTTATTGCGATTGAAGGGGCCGCCCTCCAAATTCGTGTGGTGGCCTATTTCAGTGTTTCCAAAACGGAAGCCTTCCAAGCGATTCAACAGGACATCAATTTGCTGGTATTAAAAATCCTCAACCACTACGGTGTCGAATTCGCTTAGGTTTTACCATTTGCTGTCATCATCGTCATTTTCCGGGAGGGCCTCATCCAAATCTACCTCCATTGAGGCTTCTACCTCGGCTAATGCTTCCTCTGCCGCTGCTTTGGCCGCCGATGTCAGCCCAACCCGACTTGCCGCTGGATTGATGATGGTTGGGTTCGGTTCGATGAAGGGGGCATCTTTGTCCTCCTCTTCATCAGCTTCCACTGGCTCAACAGGTTTTTCGGGTGGCGGTGCAACGGATGCCGCTATCACCGGCCTAGCGGGTTCTTTCAGCAGTTCAGTTAAGCCCGCAGGTGGCTTGGGTTGTGTTGGACGAGCAGTGGGAGTACCCCCAGAGAAGGTCATCACACGGCGTCCACCTTCCGGTGGCGTGATGGGCAGGACAATGTAAAAGGTACTACCGGGGAGTTTATCGGGGTCAAAGCCTTCACTTTCAGCCCAAACCCGTCCGCCGTGCCCTGTAATTACACCACGTGCAATGGTCAATCCCAAGCCGGGGCCAGCCCCCATAAATTTCGTCGTGCCCGTCGAGTGCAGGCCGGGGTCGGTAGTGCGGAAGAATTTTTCAAAAATGGCTTCATGGTTTTTGGGATCAATTCCGATGCCAGAGTCTTTGATAGCGATTTGAATTTCATCCCTGCCCGTTTGCGTATTCGAGACTAAGCTGCCAATGATGTCAATGCGTCCGCCATCGGGGGTAAATTTAACGGCGTTTAAGACCACATTGCGAATAGCTTGCACCAAACGCTGCATATCGGCTTCGATAACAGGTAGACCGCGCAACCCCCTTGCGGTCAGGGACTGTTTACGGTTGCGGATGCTTTCTTGTAGGGGTTCAATTGCCAAACGCACCACATTTTCAATCGTGGTCTGGGCAAAACGCAAATCCATCGCGCTCAGGTCAAGCTGACTGACATCCAACATATCGCCGATCAGGGTTTCGAGGCGGTCAGCGGCACGGCGCAAATTAGCGGTTAGGCCTGTCAATTGATCTTGGTCAAGGATACCTTGTTCATTAAGGGCTTCAATAATATCGGTATGTCCACGAATTTGGGCTAGTGGGGTGCGCAATTCGTGGCTGGCAATGGTGATGAAGTCCGTTTTTACCGCGTCGAGGGCTTCGAGTTGACGTTTGGCGGCCTCAAGACGTTTGTTGCTTTCGGCGACATCATGTTCGCGCTTACGCAGATCATCTACTAACCGCGAGTTACGTAGAGCGATGCCAGTCTGATTGGCAATAGTCGTCAGCAGTTCAAGATCACTGGCCGAAAATGGAGCATCGTTTGATTTCGGCCCGGATGCCAATACTCCAATCAGGCGTCCTTGCACCATAATCGGGGCAAAAGCCGCCATCCGTAGCTGACGGAAAAATTCACGCTCGACGGGAATTACTTCGCTATATTCTTTGGCGTAATCGAGGTCAAATTGGAGTAGGGGGAGACGATGTTTAATAAAATGGCTGTGAATGGGGCTTTCGACACTCAGCCATCCCTGCGTTGGGGGAACCTCGCCCAATGAGACTTTATGCGGCTCAATGCGCAGCGTGTTGGAATGTTCCCCTGTCGAAACAATCAGCAGTGCCCCACGCCGTACCCGTACCACATCACGCAGGGTATTCATGACCACTTGGGCCAATTCATCAATCTCGACGACACCCGTGATGGTTTCAACAAAACGACGTACTTCCGACCCAACATCATCTACATCTTGGCGGATCAGACGGGCAGAGAGTGCCTGCGAAATCAAATATAGTGGGCCATAGAGGGCAGCGGTAATTAGCGCTAAACCGACCAGCACGATGCGACGATTATCCACCTCATCCGCTTTGATTTCATCGGCAATGAGCAGCACACCCCAGATCAACACAGCCGTGATGAGTGTTAGGACTAAATTAACCGTGCTGAGGCGAATCGTTTGGCGGATGTCCACCACACGCAGTTGAATTACACCATAGACGACACCCGCAACACCAAGCAATTGAACGACCCACCCAACCTCACGTAAAAATTCGGTGTGGCTAGAGTTTAAAACAGCCCCGGTCAAGACAAATGGCACAACCAGCGCCCAAAACAAGGCGCGATTGGCGACTTCCGGTAATCCGGCAGCATAGAAGCGCTGGAATGACAGCCCTAACAAAATGACGGCAATCACCGCCCAGCCGCCAATCACAATGAGGCCAGCCGGGTCGGGGTCATCAATCAGGTCGGCAATCCAATTTTCAGCGCCGAGGGGCGAATCACCAAATACCCCCAAACCGACCAACGCCACACACCAGCCAAGCCCCAACACAAGGGCGATCAAGGCGATTTGGCGTTTTTTCAGAAAAAATATGAGGGTCAAAACGGTGTAGGCGACCAGCATGAAACTCAAAAGATAAATGACCAGCGAAGTTTGGGTCAGGCGGTCTTTCACAAAATCGCCGCTGTCTGGCGATACTATCGAAACCAAGCTGGCAAGGGTCGCAAATATCAAAACCCCCATGAGCCACGGCAGGGTTGCTGAACTGATCTTGTGCCGATTGCGCCATACAATCGCAAGCAAGCCGAAATAGAGCAGGGTGATGATACCGGCTATGATTGATGAGGCTTCGAGTTCCACGCGGTTTTTAACTCCATCATGTGTTCATAAAAATCAGACCGCCACCCTTGATTATAGCCCTATCCTAGAAATTCCACTGTCCCCGTCGAAATGGGTGTACTGGTTGGACGCGGGGTAAAGGTCGGATAGAGAGTACGCGAGGGTATCGGCGTTAAGGTCGGCGCAGGTGTCCATGTTGGCGGTAGAGTGTTTTGGATAATTGGCGTACTGGTTGGGCGCGGCGTAAAGGTCATGGACGGTGTAAAACTTGGGCTGGGAGTAAAGGTTTTGGTGGCAGGGATCGGTGTCGGCTCGTCGTTTTGCGACTGGCGTATCACCGCAGCAGCCAAGACCACCACCAACATCAGCACAATCGCAACTCCCACGATCACCACATCTTGCTGTGACAAAAATGCCTGTTTGGGCCGCCGGGGAGCAAATGCCACCGCTAATGGGTCATCAGAATAAAAAGACTCTCCTAGTTGCTGGAGGGCTGCCCGTGCGGTCTCATTATTGGGTTCAATTTGCAAAACCCGCCGAAGGGCCACCACGCGCTCATCACGAGTGGTCGCCGCCGAAGCCAGCCATAACCATGCCGCCGCGAAGTTAGTATCTTCCGCCACGATTTGTTGCAGCAAACGCCGACCTTCGGTTGGATTGCCAGACTGAATATATTGAATCGCTTCTTCAAGCAAGCGATGATGTTCTGATGACGCCACAAGACGACTCCCAGAGGTACAAATGGTACACCTGAAATCGTACAGGTAAATTGTGGAATGGTCAAACGATTCGGTTAAGAGAGGGCAAAATGTTAGTTTGCGATTAGGGCGCGGGCCACTTCTTCGGCAGTTGTTCGCCGCATCCGATATTGGGCAGGCAGGTTGGCGTGAACATTTTCACCGGAGCGGAAACGGCGAATAGCAACTGCGAAGTCGGCATTGCGTAAATTGACATAATACAGCGCGATGACACTGCCATCTTTTTGCGGCCACTCTTGCGTGGTGATAATCAAATCTTCGCTCATGCGGTTGCGTGTCCCACCGACAGCGATTTGCCATAATTCTGGCGGCAGCCAGACCAAATTTGCGCCGACCCGTAATACATGGTGCTGTCCATAGAGGCTGACCAGCGGCCCCCAAAAACGATAGGGCGGCTGGATGACCGAGCGACCTAAGATTTGGCGAATGGTGTTAGGGTCGTTTTCCAACCGTTCTGGCAGGCGCTCGCTTTCTTCCAACAGCCACCATCCACCATAGACCTCAGCGGCCTCCAATAATGATTTCAACGTGACCTGTCCACTGCGAAATTGATCAGAGGGCAAGCTAATCACCGGGATGGATTGCGCGGTAAATTGGGTATAGATCAGCGGGTCGCGCTTGCTATCCAAATTAAGCATAAACACGGCATAGGGATGATCCCATTTTTCACCCTGCATCAGCGCAATATCGGCTTCGGTTTTGCCAAACTCGATATGCTCTTGAATGGCAGTAACATCCTTTAAAAGATTGACACGGTAGGTCTCGCCATACATCTGCCATTGGAGAGGGAAGGACTTTTTGTGGGCCATATGGTCGCCCAATTCCAATACGAGCCATGTGCCCGCGATTTTTTTGGCGACATTTTCGGGGGTGCATTCCGGCAGGCTCTCGAATTCATGGGCAAAATGGTGCTGTTTGATGTCGCCCTTTTTGGCGATCATTGGGCCGTTGCAAATCGGGCAGTTATAACCCTGCGCGCCACGCCCCGCCAAAGAAATCGGGACAGGGCGTTTGTGACTGTCCAGCGCCCAACCATACATTGGTTGGTCTTGATGGGAAAAGGATGGAAGATTGGCAGGGCGGGATGGTTGTTGGGTCATAGATATTTATCTCGTTTGATTACCTCCTCAGTATACCGCTGTTAAGGGATGCCACCATAGTCCCATAGTTTAGGTGAGTCAATGGTCGGCAAAAACAATCGTGCTGAGGCTGTCCACCTCTGCCAGCCTTGTGAACGTCCTGTTCGTCGAATTGTAGAGGCCAATCGTATGCGGTTCACGATAATCACCCACCGCCAGCACATACAGACCATCCCTGAGTGGCTGCAATGCGATAATAGGATGTTCAATCTCCGAAGTTTCATCGAGCCACTGCCGCGCTTCGCCGGTAGTTAAATTGGCAACGCTTAAATCGGGTAAAGCATATTCCTTAAATAACAGATTATCCTCGTCCAACCACAGAATTGGCATCCCACTTGTCGTAGAAAACGGGACTTTTGATAATTCTTGAGGCGACTCTGCCGAAAATTCACCGTAGGCCAGATGCGACTCTTCGTTTATCCCCGACCCCGAACGTTGAGCATAGGCAACCCGTGTCAGTTGGTCGTTGAAAACAGGCATCCCCCAAAACTCAAAAGCGTATTCTTGGCAGCGGGTGGGTTGGGTATCTACCGTCATGTGACAAATATTGGAAGGGGGCGTTTGATCAAGGTTGTAGATAAGATCGGGGTTAGGCAGGCTGAATGCAAAACCAGTGCTATCCGCCTTCCAAAAAATCGTAGGAATCCACAAATATTCGGCGGCGGTTGCAACAGCAGGAAACTCAAAACCATCGTTGACGGGTTGGAAGGTGGTTGCATCAATAACGCTTATTTCGCCGGGTCTATCTGGATCGGAATATTCACCGGGCCTCAAAATGACCAGATATTGACGATTCGGGCTTGCGACAACGGCCCCCCCTTCGCCAAAAGCCAGTGCCTCGGTTAATTCGGCGATATTGATTTCCAAATGGAAAAGATTGTAGGCGGGCATTCCATACGGCTCGGCAAAGTCTACAGTTGAGAAAACGAGCGCTGTTTCATCCAGCCAGATGGGACATGCTCGACCCCCAATAAAAAGATGCGGGTCGGACCGCGTGAGACCATCCACAGGCAGATTGAGGATTGTTGCGTGGTCGCTCAATCGCATCACGGCTACAGCATTGGAGGTTAAATAGGCGATATGGGCCTGCTGGGGGGAAAAAGCCGCGCATCGAATTTCCTCATTTGAGACTATTGACACACCTGTTTCCGACTGGAAAAGGCGTAATGTGCTGCCCGTTTGATTCAATTCAAGCCAAGCGACAGGGGGCAAATTTTCGTCTACGGATTGCGCTACAACCCCTCTAGCCGAAAAAATACCCCCTAGCATCAAACATATCAGGCTGATCAGCATCATTTTCTGATAGGCCATCTCATTCCCCCGCTATTTCTCAACTGTACGGAAGTCGTCCAAATTCGCATCATAATAGACTTGGGTTAAAGGCTCCCATTTTTCTATCCCAGTTTTGATGAAGGTAGAGTAAATCTGTAATCGGCTCAGAAAAAACTCCGAAAGGCTTTCAGAGAGTTTGGCAAATCTCGAACTAGCTGGCCCATTACCATAGGGATAAGAATAGACAGGTGGATCATCAAGATGGTCTTTGGTTCTGAAAAAATAAAATAACTGGCCTAGATCATCAAAGAACACAAGGATATCTTGGGGATATGCTGTTAACTTCGATGCTTTTGCAAACCACTCAAAGAGGCCTTTCGTGCTTTTGAGTTTCTCCCAATAGGCGTCTCCCATCAAAAAATCAGATAACCCACAATGCCCCATCACCGTAAGCAAATCACGGTAAATCGCGGGGATATAGGAAACTTCTTGGAATTCTTTGACTTGATCTATTTCATCCTCAGTACAGCCTTTGAGCACATGATTTGGGCTTATAATCTCGTGGTATAGCCGTCTATATTTCTCTCCAAAGGACACCATTGTTGATTTCCCTCCCTATCCCTATGCTCTCTAGATTATAAACAAAAAAGCCCCGCCTCTAATTCAGAAGCAGGGCGCGGAGAGCGTAATCGTTGGGTTTACAGACGGAACAAGTCGAGTCCGGCTTCGGATGCCCAGTTGACAATCGGGCCAATTAGGAACGTGCCAAGCAAGACGACTGCAATGGTGCTGGCGGCCATGACAAATCCATAAGGGGCAGGCAGATCAATTGGTTTCTCATCATCCGGGCTGCGGTCAACATAGATCACTTTGATGACCACTAGATAGTAGTAGAGACCAATGATCGCGTTTAGCACACCAAACACCGCCAGCCATGTGAGGCCAGAATCCACAGCGGCGCGGAACAGCAAGAACTTGCCAACAAATCCGGCAGTAGGTGGAATCCCCGCCAGTGAGAGCAGAGCGATTGTGATACCCATCGCCAACCAAGGATTACGACGGCTGAGACCCGCCATATCCGCAATAGTTTCCGAGCCAGTGGCATTGGTAAACAGGATGAGGCAGGCGAAGAATAGGGTATTGGTGAAGACGTACATGAACATATAGTACGCTACCGCCGCCGCGCCATCCCCGGATTTGGTAGTAGCAATCGCCGCGACACCCATCAGGGTATAGCCCGCTTGGGCAATCGAGCTATAGGCGATCAGGCGTTTAATATTACGCTGGCTGAGGGCGACGATGTTGCCGAGGGTCATGGTGATGACGGCGAGAATGGAGAACAACTGCACCCAGATTTCGCTGAATTCTTTATACTGATCTAGTGGGACACTAATCAACTGCTCTGGTGGGAAAACCGCCAACAAGAAACGGGTCAAGACCGCAAAACTGGCCGCTTTGGAAACCACCGAGATGAAAGAAGTCACCGGGGTGGGTGAACCTTCATACACATCGGGTGTCCAGAAGTGGAACGGCACGGCGCTGATCTTGAAGCCGAAACCAACGGCGACCATCATGAGAGCCAAAATAATCGGGGCTGTATCTTGTTCACCAACGGCTAACGCTTGTCCAATTCGGTAAATATTGGTGTGACCACCGGAAAAGCCGTAGAGCAGGCTGAGGCCATAGAGCAAAAAGGCCGAAGTAAACGCCCCAAACAAGAAATATTTCATTCCGCTTTCGGCGCTACGGCTGGCAAAGGCTTCTTGAGTTGGATTGGGTGTCTCCGGACGGCGTACAAAACCCGACAACACATACAGGCTGATGGAAAGGGTTTCGAGGGAGATGAACACCATCACCAAGTCGGCGGCACTGCTCAACAGGCTGGCCCCCATCGTGGCAATGATAATCAGGGCATAGAACTCGCCTTTATAGCGTAGACGGATGTCACCCATCCCCATGAGGCAGGTTAGACCACCCACCAACGCCACCATCACCTTAAAGATTTTGGCAAGGTCGTCACTGCGAACCATCCCGCCCAACACGAGTTGTTCGGAAACTTTAAGGCCATCGGCAGGCACGAGTAGCCAAGCCAGACCCCCAATAACCAACATCCCAACACCCGC
The DNA here is from genome assembly GCA_024434115.1 of Chloroflexota bacterium. Taxonomy (GTDB): domain Bacteria; phylum Chloroflexota; class Anaerolineae; order Aggregatilineales; family J027; genus CFX10. The sequence continues at coordinate 218,547 of QMIT01000011.1, read as the reverse complement.
CATATAGCCTACACTCTTGCGGCGGCTGGGAGGCAAAAACAAGTCCATGTAGATGACAATCAGTACCAAGAGAGTCATCAAGATTTCCGGCAAAATCGCTAGAAAACCACGTGTATCATCAGTATTAAACTGCATCAATTCAGGCACAGTTACGCTCTCCTAATTACTTGCTGCCGGTCAGTAACCCGACTACCGGCTGGACGGCGCTTTCGATCATATCCGACATGAGTTTCGGATATACGCCCAAAACAATCAGCCACGCCGTTAGCATATAAATTGCTACGCGATCCTGAATTCGAATGGGGGGGATGTCGGGGAATTTTTCTTCGTCGAACTCGCCAAAGAAGACCTGCCCCACAACACGCAGCACATAGGCCGCTGTTAGAATAATACCGAGGGCAGCCGCGATAGCGATGAAACCATAGTAGTTCGCCCCATGTTCGGTTAGGGATGTATTCCAATCTTGGTTCTTCACAATTACATCAGGAATCCCGCGCCAGACACCCACAAAGATCGGGAATTCGGCAACGAACCCACTCAGGCCGGGCATACCCATGCTGACCAAACCGCCGATAATGAAGGCGATGGCTACTAATGGCATCTTCTTGATAAACCCGCCCAAACTGGGAATATCACGGGTATGCGCTCGGTCATAGACCATGCCGACGCAGGAGAAGAAGAGGGCGGTCATGACGCCATGTGAGAACATTTGCAGACCCGCACCCGTCATACCCGTTGTGTTCATCGTCGCTACACCCAAGCTGACCAACCCCATGTGCGACACCGAGCTAAACCCGATGACGTATTTGAAGTCGCGCTGGCGGAAGGCGATAAACGCGCCATACACCACATTGGTCAGGGCGAGGAAGATGATCCACGGCAGATGGACACGCGCTCCGTCCGGCAGCAGTTGCACCCCCAAACGAATGGCGGTCAACGCACCGAGTTTCATCAACACCCCGGCGTGAATCATCGAGACAGCGGTTGGTGCGGCCACGTGACCATCGGGTGACCAGTTGTGGAAGGGGAAAATACCAGCCAGCACCGCGAACCCCAAGAAAATGAAGGGGAACCAGAAGCGGGCAAGTGTCACCCCGCTACCCAAGCCGAGATAATTAGCTTCGTTATAAGCTCCCAATTGGGCTGCCAACTGGATATGGTTGAAATCGAAGCTATAGGCTACCTGTTGTAGTTCGGGATACTTGTCTAACTCTTCGGGATGTTCGGTAAAAAACGCCCCGGCTTGGAAATACAGCACCAAAAGGCCGACCAGTGCGATCACCGACCCAATCAAGATATAGAGGGTCAGCTTCATGGAGGCATATTCGCGCAGTTCCACCCAGCCCCAGCCTGCAATCAGGAAGTACATCGGGAAAATGGCGAGTTCATAGAAGAACAGGAGCAGGAAGAGGTCGGTGGACATAAATACACCGTACACCCCGGCAACCAAGAGCAGGAAAAACGCCATAAATTCGCGTACCCGGTCTTCGATGCCCCATGAAATCATCACCCCGGCAAAACTGGCGAGACCCGTCAGCAGCACCATCGGAGCCGCCAAACCATCTACGCCCAGTTGATAACTAACGCCGAGTTCCTTAATCCATGTCACCTTATCCACAAATTGGAAGGTCAGCAGCCCACTGCCACTGTCAATGAGACCAGCATTCGCAGTTCGGGCCGCCTCGGTGTCATAGGTAAAAAAGACCAGCGCCGCCAGAATCAAACTTGCTCCGGTGGCGAAGGCCGCGATGGTGCGAATCACATCTTTCTGTTCTTTGTCAATAAACAGAATGATGATCGCGGCGACAAAGGGAAAGGCCAAAATGCCTGTAAGAATGCCGCTGAACTGAGTTTCCATCAAAATAAACTCCTATTTTAGCCAGCCGGCTGATTACCGAATAAATGCCGAGAAGATATGATAGACGCGCTCGTTAATGACGGGCAAAATCCAGTTAGGATACAACCCCGTAATCAACATCAACGCGACCAATGGTGCAATGGCAATCGTTTCACGATATGAGATTTCCAAGCTGTGGTGATGTTCGTGATATTCAATCCAGTCCGGGTTCGGTGGGCCTTGCAACACCTTCTGAATCCCTTTGAGAATATATGCACCCGTCAGCAGCAAACCAATCGTGCTAATCAGCACCATCACCTCAAAGTACGGGAATGCGCCGGAAACAATCATCCACTCGCTGGTAAACCCATTCAAACCGGGCAGACCGAGACTCGCCATGCTGGTGAAGACGAACAAGCCGCCAAACACCGGGACGATATGCCACAGACCGCCGAAACGTCGCAGGTCACGAGTATGTGCCTTGTGATAGAGTGCCCCGACCAACAAGAACATGGCCGCCGCGCTCAGGCCATGATTAAACATTTGCAGCACCGCGCCGTTCAGGGCGACATTGGCACTTTGCATGTTTTCATCCATGTTAAAGACCGCGCTATCTAATTTTACCCGTGCCAGTTTCTCTTGGTCTTCTTTGGCGAGCGCATCTATGTTAGCCCCGCTAACACCTGCCTCCTGCCCATAATTGGTGATGTCTTTATCCTCCAATGCGGAACCCGCCATCTGCAAGGCCAGCACGGGGTCATTGACATCCGATGATTGTGCCCACATGACGCTGTACCAAACACCCATCACCGCAATACCCATCACCACAAAACCCATATGATTAACTGAGGAATAGGCGACTAATTTCTTGAGGTCGTCCTGTGCCCATGCCGAGAACGCCCCCATGACAATCCCTAACATCCCCAACCCCGCCATCACTTGGGCGAAGGTGAAATTTAAGTCCGAGACACTCAATAAGGTGCGCGGACTGGCAAGTTCTTCGGGGAATAGGGGGATCACCAATCGGATAAACCCATACGCCCCTAATTTCAGCAAGACCCCCGCCAGCAGCATCGAACCCGCAGTAGGCGCTTCGGTGTGGGCATCGGGCAGCCACGTATGGAAGGGCCACACCGGAATCTTGATCGCAAAGGCAATAAAGAAGCCGAGGAAGGCATAATATTTCACGGCGGTATAACTAACGCCTAAAATCTCGCCCGGATTTTCGCCCGGCAGGTTCGTCTCACGCCCAATTTGGGGCCAGACTTCATGCCATGTGGGGATGTCGAATGTTGGGCCATTCAATTCTTTGACATCACCAACCGTGAAGCCGATCAATTGGATGGCTAACAGCAAACCGAGCGACCCCGCCATTGTATAGATGAAGAACTTCATCGAGGCATACTTGCGATTCGCGCCGCCCCATTGGTTAATGATGAAGTACATCGGGACGAGGCCGATTTCCCAGAACAGGAAGAACAGTACCATATCGAGCGCCACGAATACGCCGACCAAGCCCATTTGCAGGAACAGGATCAACGCGAGAATCGCTTTTGTATTCTCAGTGTGTTCAAACGCAATCAGCAAGGCAATCGGGGTGAGTAGGGCGGTTAGCAGCACCATCGTGACCGAGATGCCGTCTACCCCCACATGCCAGTTTGCGCCGATTTCCGGGAACCATTCGCTGACATATTCAAGGTGATAGCCACTCGCTGTTGGGTCGCCATTCATGACCGCATAAAACAGGCCGATGGAGATAATCAGCGAAGGAATACTCATCCCCAGCGCGACCCAGCGTGCTAAATTGGGTTGGTTGCTGGGCAGGAGGGCCACCACAATCGCGCCAATCGCAGGCCATAGAATCAAGAAATTAAGCACATTTGAGATGAAACTTCCCATTGGAGTTCAAGTCTCCTTCTTAGAGTACCCGCAATACGAAAAACAGACCGATTGCGAGCAGCATGACTGCCGTGAAGAGCAGATATTGCTGGACACGCCCGCTTTGTAGATTGCGGAACCAGCGTCCGCTCAGTCCGATGAGTTGTGGAATACCATCGCCCACACCGTCAATAATCACATGGTTGAAGCGTTTAATCGCCTCACCGATGTTGTTAAAGCCCACCGCGATGGTTTCAAGAATGCCGTCAATGGTCTCTTTATCCACTTTGCGATAGGAGAATACACGCCCGAACCATTCAAAGCCGCGATAGAAAGTCGCCAGATAGAACGTATCGAAGCCAAAGCGATTCTTGAGCGCCTGCCAGACCGGATCGCCGACCTTTTCTTGGATGGGGTCTTTTTCATAGCTGTCGCGTGGTACACCATATACGAGATACGCAAAACCCGCACCGATGCTGAACGCTAAGACCGATACAAGCACAGGCCATATCTTAAAGGGGATTGTCGCTGGCTCATGCAGCAGGGATGCGCCGACAAATTCATGGAAGAAATTGTGACTAGCTGTTAGGTAATGCAGCGCAAAGAAATCCTCATGAATTCCGACAAAACCCGCAACAATCGCAAAGAAGGCCAAAACCACCAGCGGCCCTTGCATCAAGGCACTGTTGCTATATTGCAACCAGAATTTCTTGAGCGGGGTTTGTGCTTGGGCAAGCTCTTCAGGGTCAACATGATTCATCAGGGTGGCATGTTCCGCCATTGGGCTGCGCGGTTTACCGAGGAAGGTCAAGACCCACATACGTGTGGTGTAGAAAGCGGTGAAGGTCGCCGCGATAACTAACGAGACGAACACCAACATATGCAACCATGGGGAGTGCCCTTCAAATTGACCGCTGTTGGTGATAAAGGTCATCGAATCAGCAATGATCTCGTCTTTTGACCAGAACCCTGCGGTAATCAACGGAAAACCGACTAGGCTGGCTGATCCGGCCAACATCGCGTAGGCGGTCACGGGAATTTTATGACGTAGACCACCCATCAGGGCAATATTATTGGGTTTCGCCACAAAATCGGGCTTCAAGCCCTGTGGAATACTGGTTTTCCATTCGGCATCATCGGGGAGTTCACCATTTGGCCCGACATAATCCGCGCCATAGGGGGTACGTTCGCCGGGTTGCAAATGCCCCGCTTCAATGCCGTGTTCAATTTTTGCGTTCAGGTCGGCCCATGTATAACTGCCGTGACCATGCCCGTGTTCATCGTGAGCATGAGCGTCATGAGGGACGTGATGCTCATCATGTCCATGTTCATCGTGACCATGCCCGTGTTCGACGGCATGTTCACCATGCTCCATTGCGTGAATGACCGCACCGGAACTCATGAACAAGAGGGCCTTAAAAAATGCGTGGGTAATCAGATGGAAGGCCGCCGCAACGTAAGCACCGATGCCGAGCGCCGCCACCATAAACCCAAGTTGTGAAATTGTCGAATAGGCCAGCACGCGCTTAATGTCATTTTGACCGACACCCAAAATCGCTGCGCCGAGGGCGGTGATAGAACCAATCACCCCCATTAAAATGAGTGGGGCGGTGTATTCGGCGTGATGGGGATTACCACCTGCTTCCAAGAGGGGGAACACGCGAATAACGGCATAGACACCAGCCGACACCATTGCTGCCGCATGAATCATGGCAGAAACGGGGGTTGGGCCTTCCATCGCATCCGGCAACCATGCGTGTAATGGGAATTGGGCGGATTTACCGATTGTCCCGATGACCAGCAGCAGACCAATAATCGAAGCCGCACTAAGGCCAAGATAACCGGTCTGATCGGCGTTGCCGAGACGTTCTATGATTTCGGCATTGTTGGCAAAAAATATCTCATGGAATTTGAGCGTGCCCGCTTCGGCATACAGATAACCAATCCCGACCAGCATGAGCACGTCGGCGATACGGGTGGTCATAAAGGCTTTCACCGCAGCTTGTTGGGCACTCTTCTTTTCAAAGAGGAAACCGATGAGCAGGTAGGAGCAAAGCCCCATGATTTCCCAGCCCATAAACAACAGCAGCAGATTATCCGCCACCACCAGCGTCAACATCCCACCGGCGAACAGGCTCAGATAGGCAAAGAAGCGAGAATAACGAATTTTGTGGGGGTCATCATCCGGGTACGCACCCATGTAGCCGACGCTGTAGATGAAGATCATCAGCATGGCAATCGGCACCATGAACAGCATGACAGCGGTCAGGGGGTCAACCATCACACCCATCTTAAATTCACTGAGGCCAACATCCATCCATGTGATGTCGTCCCCAAAAATCCGCAGGGTGGTTTCGTGAAAGCCAAAATCATCTGTACCAGTGGCTTTTAGAAAAACGCCAAAGGCCATCAAGAAGGACAACACCACCGAACCCACCGCGATGGAGTGACTTAGAAATTTGTTGCGCCCGGTAAACAAAATAATCAGCATAAAGCTAATTAGCGGCGGCACCGGGATGAGCCACGGCAGATAATTTGCGTCTAGCCAATTTACATCCATACGTGTTCTCCAGACTAGTGCGCGGCAGAATATCTAAATCCGCTGCGACGGGTCTACCACTTCAGCATGTTAACGTCTTCAACAATGACCGTCTGGCGGCTGCGGTAGATGGAAATTATCAGTGCCAGACCGACGGCGGCTTCTGCGGCGGCGACGATAAACACGAAGGCCGCGAAGATTTGCCCATTTATTTCAAAGGGATTGAGATAGCGCCAAAAGGCCACCAGATTGATATTGGCTGCGTTCAGCATCAATTCAACCGACATCACAATGGCAATCGCGTTACGCCGTGCCAGTGCGCCATACGCACCAATCGCAAACAGCGCCGCCGATACCACCAGATAGAACCACAACGGAACCATAATTTCTGCTCCTAAAAAAATCAGGCTTCGTCTTCGCGGGCAACCACAATCGCCCCGATGAGTGCCGCTGTCAGCAAAATAGAGGCCAATTCAAATGGCAGCACAAACCCGTCGCGGGTGACAAGCGCCTCACCAATGGCCTCAACCGTTACAATATTCAGGTCTTCATTGGCGACTACACCGCTGTCTTTGGCTTCGGGATCAACAGGCAGATTGGCATTTAGATTTGCCACTTTGTCGCCGAAGATATCTGTTACGAACTCTTCATCTACTAGCGGCGAAACTGTGACCAACAGGATTCCGAAGAGAACCACCGCCACCGCAGCAGCAGCAGGCCACTGGGTATTTTGGGTTTCTTCTAGGCCCATCATTCGGCGGGTCAACATGATAGCGAACAAAACCAAAATCGCAATTGCGCCGATATAGACCAATACTTGCACCGCCGCCAGAAAGGGCGCGACCAACAGCACAAACAGACCGGATGTCCCAAAAAGGCTCAACATCAAAAACAGCGCGGAGTGCCACAGATTACGGCTGAGAACCACCATCAACCCGCCGCCAAGTGTCATCACCGCGAAAGCAGCAAAGGCTATTGTTTGCCATGTAATTTCCATGTGCAAAATCCTCTCAACAAGTCACGAAAAATTAATCCCCGGCGGGGGCGGTAGTCGGATGGGCCGCTGGATAGGCCTCACGTAATTTAGCGGTGGTTTCTTCGCGTACCCGCAAAATCGCATTCCGCAGTATCCGCAGTGAATAGACCAATAGGAGGGCGCTAATCCCAAACATCACCCCCATACGCAGCAGTGCTTCCCCATTAAACAGGCGTTCAAATACATTACCCGTCACATCTGGCTCTGGCAGGGCTTTCCACAAGAAACCCGTAATCAGGAGGTGGACGATGGATACGGGGACAAGGAACTTCCAGTTGAAGGCCATCATCTGGTCAATACGGAAGCGCGGCAGGGTCAAACGAACCCACATCGTCAAGAAATAAATGAAGAATGCCTTCGCCGTGAGATAGAGAATGCCTAATGCAGGTACGTCTTGGACAAACGGCCCTTGCCAGCCACCCATAAACAGCGTTGCGGCGAACACACCGATCAAAAAGGCGTGCAGGAATTCCGCCAGATAGAACATCGCAAAGGCCATGCCGCTGTATTCAATCATGAACCCAGCAACCAATTCCGATTCCGCTTCAATCAGGTCAAAAGGCGAACGGCCCACTTCACCGAGGTTGCTCAACACAAAGATGAAGAATGCAGCCGGGGCATAGAAAAACACCCAATAATTATCGCCTTGAAAATCCACGATCTTTTGCATACTCATGGTGCCAGCCAACATGACCGGAACGAGCAGTGTAAAGACCAGTGGGATTTCATAACTAATCAATTGGGCGACGGTACGGAAAGCACCAAGCAGTGCATATTTGTTGTTGCTGCCCCAACCCGCCATGATCACGCCGATGGTGGCAAGCGAGCTAATGGCGATAAAATAAAGCGCCCCGATGGAAAGGTCTGTCCCGATGATATTAGGGGCAAGTGGCACGACGGCGACCATCATAATGACCGATACCACCATCAAAATGGGTGACAACAAATAGGGTATACGGTCAACATTGCGTGGGAAAATCAATTCTTTGCCCAACAACTTCACCACGTCAGGGATGGATTGTAGCAACCCAAATGGCCCTACACGATTTGGCCCCACGCGGTTTTGGAAACGGGCCGCCACTTTACGTTCGACCCAGATCGTGAAAATGGGCAGCAGCAAGAACACCGTCGCCAGCAACAGGGCGCTGATATAAATCCCCAGCGTATTGGCTAGGCCGTCGCTCAGGCCAGCGTCTTTTAAAAGCTCACTCACATAATACATAGTTCGTTACTCCCGATCTACACACAAAATATCGGCCTGTGCAGCCGATTTGGGTGAGTATTTCCTGTACCTCTATGACCACTCCAACGCGCCCTTTTTCCACGCATAGGCTAGACCTTCGACCAACAGCAGGATGAAGATTGCCCCGGCCATGTAGGAGAAAAAGTCTAACTTGGCATAGGCAACTGCCCATGGAAACAAGAAGATCATTTCCACATCAAACACAAGGAAAATAATCGCGTACAAATAATATTGCACTTTGATTTGTCCCCATGTGTCGCCTACGGTCTCGATCCCGCACTCATACACATCATTCTTGATGCGATTGGCGCGTTTGGGTGCGATGAAGTAGTTCATAATGATTGGCGCAAGCGGGAGCAGCCATGCAATTGAAAGGAATGCTCCGACAAAGGCCCATTGATTTAGTTCCATGCGACACGTTCTCCACTGCCAAACACTTGGTTTGCATGTGTAAAGCGAATTTTAATAATGCCGTGAATAAGCGTTTGTGAATTACAGCGCGAAAGTATAACGCAGGGTCAACGGCTTGACAACATTACATAAACTTAAGGTTCGCGCAAAAATTAACGCGGGGCAAATTCTAACATATGGGGGGCGAAAAAAACATCAAATGATTTCCGCCACCCCCGATTTACTTAAAAATCATTCGCCATTGAACAAGGCACGGGCGATTTGATTGTGCCGCTCAATGACGGGTTCAATTTCCAATGTGGTAATGCGGCCTTCGCGGATGACCACCCGCCCATTGATGACACTATAGTCTACGGTGGCAGGGGTACAGAACACCACCGCAGCAACAATATCATGATGTGCCCCGGCAAAAGCGACAGTGTTGACATTGATGGCGATAAAATCCGCCGCCATGCCCGGTGCGATGCTGCCGATGTCGTCTCGACCCAAGACCCGTGCCCCGCCAAGCGTGCCCAATTCCAACGTCTCGCGTGCCGTCAAACCCGCTGGATCACCGCCTGCCCGTGCGCTTAACATTGCCATCCGTGCCTCAGCTAACAGATGTCCACTGTCATTCGAGGCTGAACCATCCACTCCCAAGCCAACCGGAACGCCGTGTGTTAGCATTTTGCGCACCCGTGCGATATTGCTGCCGAGGCGTAGATTGCTGGTTGGGCAGTGGGCCACGCCTGTCCCCGTGCGGCCAAATTTCTCAATGGCGTCGTCGCTGAGATGGACACAATGGGCGTGCCATGTATCCTCACCGACCCACCCGACTTCTTCCGCGTAATCACCCGGAGCAAGGCCAAATTTCTCGATGCTGTAGGCGACATCCGGCTTGGTTTCAGCGAGATGGGTGTGCAAGCGGACGGCAGGATAACTGCGAGCCATCTTTGCCGATTCGCGCATTAAATCTACCGAGACGGTAAATGGCGAGCATGGCGCAAGGGTAATCCGCAGCATGGCATAACGGTTGGAATCGTGATAGGTTTCAATCAAGCGCTGCGAGTCTTTGAGAATAAACGGCTCTTTTTCGACTACTGAGTCTGGCGGCAGACCACCTTGACTCTCGCCGACGCTCATACTGCCACGACTGGCATGAAAGCGCATCCCAATCGCTTGGGCCGATTCAATTTGGTCATCGAGTGTGCAGCCATTCGGATATATATAGAGGTGATCGCTGGCGGTGGTGCAGCCTGACAGCATCAATTCCGCCAGACCAATCTTGGTGCTGACCTTAATCGCTTCAGGATGCAGCCCTTTCCAAATCGGATAGAGGGTCTTCAGCCAATCAAAGAGTTCGTAATTTTGCGCGAGTGGGATAACACGGGTCAGGCTTTGATACAGATGATGATGGGTGTTGACCAACCCCGGTAGGACGACGTGATGGCCTTTCATATCTAGCACTTCGTCAGCGGTAGAGGGAAGTTCAGCGGTTGTGCCCACCTGCTCAATCACATTGTCGCGCACCAAAATCGCGCCGTTAGGGATTTCGCGGCGGGTGGCATCCATTGTCACAAGGGTATGAATATTTTTAACGATTAGAGTTGGCATTAAGTCGCCTCCTTTTGATAAGATAATCAAACACAATTCAATTTATAAATTTAAAAGAAATGACCTATTAACATGGCCCAGAAGCATCCTGTGTTCGAGGAACCCGAAGACACAAATTCAAACGTATGGCGTTATATGGATTTTGCACGTTTTATGTCATTGTTGGATAAACGGGCACTGTTTTTTGTTACCGGGAATTTACTGCGAAAACTAGACCCATTTGAAGGCTCTTTTTCCAAAGCTAACCTAGCTCTCAGGCCTTACATTTATGAGAACCTACCATCTCAAACACGGGATTTCATTCAGGAATCAATTACTACCAGTTTTAGAACCACACTTCCCAACATGGTGCTTATAAACTGCTGGCATTTGAGTGATTTTGAATCTGCCGCAATGTGGGAATTATATTCCCGTTATAGCTTAGGCATTGCTATTCAATCAACGTTTAATCAACTCAAATTCAGCATTCAAGATCGTTTAGGAGTTGATAAAGTTTTAGTTGGAAAAGTGAAATACATAGATTACACAACTGATTGGATTCCTGAAAATAATATTTTTTACCCCTATACTCACAAAAGAAAAAACTTCGAACATGAACGTGAGATCCGTGCTATCACAACCACATGGGCAGGTGATTTAGAAGAACATGCCTCAAGCGTTAAGCACGAACTAGATAAATTTGGAGGAGTCTATATTCCTGTTGATTTGGAGATATTGATCTCTAAAATTTATGTATCTCCTACTTCTCCATTATGGTTTAGGGACTTAGCTACCTCTATACTGAGGCAATACAAATTAGAAAAAGATGTAGTGCAATCAAATTTATCGGATGATCCTGTTTATTAGATTCTCCGTAAGAGGATCAGGCTGGATTCAATGTTTCGGCAATATCCTCCCGAAACGCCACATAACGTTCTAAAAATGCGTCAATTTCATCTACCGATTGGCTGGCAAAAATGTGCAGGGCGGCAACGGTGGCGGTAATCGCGGCGGCGGCTTCAGGTTTAAAAGCTGTCTGCCCCGCATCCTGCCAGACGTTATCGCGCTGGGTGGTAATCGGATGCTGTTTACTGGGATAGCTGTACATGGCGATAATCGGGGAAGTTGGGACAGCATTATCCACCCGTCCAGCGTGGGCAATGCAATAACTGTCTTGGAGGGTATGCAGGGCGCTGCCAAATGCGAGGGCACGGTCTTCCCACGACAAGCCGCTATCACAGCCTTTGATAAAGCCGCGTTTGATCGTTTCACGCAAGAGCGGATAGGCCTCGGCAACTTTTTGTTTGCGACAGCGCATGGCATGGGAGGGATGATCGCCATATTTACAGGATGCCCCACGCGCCGCCATGACAATGATTTCCCAAGCAGATACACACTTGTCAGTTTGAATGTTGGGAATATCCGTGCGGACATTTCCCAAAATCAACCAATCCAATTGAACATCGGGGGGCATTTTTCCACCTTGCGTCTCAAAATCGGCAGCTGCCTGACGCATCAAGTGTTCATGCCCCTCGCCAAATCGCATGATAATTTTCCCAAACAGGGTGATATTCGCGCCGGTATAGAAAGCACACCTTCCTTTGTGGGGTCTAGCTATATCCGGCGGGATATTACCCTATTTGACTGTTTTCGCCAGCATCAACTCCGCGCCACTGAGGGTGTTTTTCAGCAGCATGGCAATTGTCATCGGGCCAACACCGCCGGGGACGGGGGTAATTGCGCCCGCCACCTCTTTGGCTTCGTCAAAGGCCACATCCCCCACCAGCTTATAGCCCTTCTTGCTGGTAGGGTCATCCACACGATTGACCCCGACATCAATCACCGTCGCACCGGGTTTAACCCAATCACCCTTGACCATTTCCGCCCGACCCACCGCCGCAATCAAAATGTCGGCTTGGCGGCAGATACCGGGTAGATCACGGGTGCGGCTGTGGGCAATTGTGACGGTGGCATTGCGTTTCACCAGCATGAGCGCGGCGGGCATCCCGACGATATTGCTGCGCCCTAACACTACCGCATTCGCACCATCAAATTTCGCACCCACATCCTCTAACAAGACCATGCAACCGTGTGGCGTACAGGGCATAAAGAGCGGCTCACGGCCTTTCATCGCCAGCCGTCCAATATTCAGCGGGTGGAAGCCGTCCACATCTTTTTCAATACTAATCAGGCTCAAAACCGCCTCAGAATCGAGATGGTCGGGGAGGGGCAGTTGTACCAAAATGCCATGCACACGTGGGTCGGCATTGAGATCACGCACCACATTTTCTAATTCGGCTTGGGTGATGCTGGCGGGTAATTCATAACCGAACGATTCAATCCCTACCTCGGCACACGCCTTGCGTTTCATCCGCACATAGGTCTGCGAAGCGGGGTTTTCGCCTACCAAGACTGCCGCCAAACCGGGCCGGATGCCGTGTTGTGCGACCATTTTTTCAACCGCCTCGGCTGTTTGATGATGCAAACGATCCGCGACAGCTTTGCCATCAATAAGGGTTGCCATTGATTTTCCTCCTAAATGGATTGCCCCCAAATTCAATTTGAACTAAGCTAACGCTGTGGGTGCAATCGTACCTACAGTCTCTAGGCTAACACACCCTACACGCCTTGCAAAAGTGTGAAGCGGCTATGTTGTAGCGGCCTTTTGTCAGGCCTTTTTGTCAAGGACTTCCGACAAATTTTCTACAAATATGCGCGATTATTTGCCGGGTAGTCAGGTAACATTAAGACAGGTGGTTAGAAGATTTTTTCAACCCCTATGCTTGTGTGCTATCTCAACAGCAATTCAGCGATTAGGGACTTAGCCTAAGCAAAAACGTTCATGCAAAAACATCCTATCTGTTTAATGTCATTTAGGTAGGCTTAGGAGAGGATAACGGATTATGTCCGATCATCAAGCCAAACAGGTCGTAAAAACACCCACATCCAAACGTGGGGGCAAACTACGTGGTCAGGCGCTGCTTGAATACGTGATGATTTTGGCGTTGGCCTTTATCGGCCTTATCGCCATTTTGACCATCACCGGGCCAGCGATTGGCAACGTGTTTAGCCGAACGGTTTATGATCTGTTGGGTCAAACTACAACTCCACAAGATCCATTGAATGCAAACGAGTTTTGGAATCTGGTCACTGCGGTGGCCTCCTACACACCGGATGATGTTGACCTCATCACCAACACACCCGCCCCGCAGAATAATCCGGGCTTGCCACCCACCAGCGCTCCTAATGCGACTGCGACCTATACATTTACACCCGAACCGAGTGGCGCAACCGCCGGACCAACCACCACGCCGCAAGATCAAGATCGGGATGCCCCATGGAAGGATACAGCCACTGATCCTAATAACTGGCAGACCGATTTCGCCGACGTTTTCACCGATCCGAACCTAGCGCCGTGGAATGCCCAATGGTGGAATTTGTCTACCTGTAACAATGGGAATATTTTCAGCGCGACGGATGGCAGCTATTCAACGGCACCGACGACGACCACGCAGGAACAACTTATTCAATTCCCACGTGCGACCCATGCCTATTGGACTACGGCGGGTAGTTCGCCTGCGGCTGGTGTCAGTACCGACTTCTGTTCGCGGTTTTCAAACTCCGTCATGCTTGCCCAAGGTGCCTATACCTTCCGCTATCGCCGTGACGACGGGGTACGTATTTTTGTGGACGGAAGCACCCAACTGGTTAACAGCCAAGACTGGAACTACAGTCCAACGGGTACGAACTATGTCGAGGTCAACTGGACGAATCCTTCTACCCGTTCGGTGCCAATTGTGATTCAACACCGCGATACGGGCAGCGGCGCGATGCTCGAAGTCAGCCTGTTTAAGTCCGGGCAATCGGGCAATACGGCTGACTGCAACTGGTCGTTGGTCACTTGGCTGCCCAACTCACCACCCACCGCTTGGCATGACAGCCCGCCCATCAATACGACCTATACCAGCGGTCAAAACTGTATTTTGCGCTATCGTGGTCGTATCAACTTGACACTACAGGGTATCAATAACCCCTTCTTGGAATTCTCGGACGCTTTCGACCTCGGTCAATATGACCGTGCGGTGGTCAGTGTGGCCGGCAGCGCCAATCTGGGTCGCTGGTATGATCGTACTGTACACACCGGCCCAACGGCTTCCCCAACGTATAATCGTCAAAGTTACGACCTTGCGAACTTTACGGATGATCTGGGGGCAACCCAAGACTTCCGAGGTCAGTATATTGAAATCCGGTTTATCCTGATCACCGATGCTTCCGCTACCAATGCAGATGGCTGGTATTTGGATGACATCACGGTAGACAATCGTATCGAAACGGTTTATACGCTTGGTTTCTCTGATGCGATGGATAATGATCTCAACTGGGTGAATCGCGGTGGCTGGACACTATCCTCTGAAAATCCCCACAGTTCGCCCACTGGATGGACCGATAGCGAAGCGGGACCCTATGCCGCTAGCAATAACAACATTTTGGAATTGGACGGGCGCATTGATCTCAGCACAGCGGTACTGGACGAACCACAGTTCGCTTTCTGGCACAGCTACGATCTCGCCTCCGGGGATGCGATTTATCTAGAAATTTCGCATGACCGCACCACTTGGCGTATGCTTACGCCGAATGGAACGGCAACCTATCTGGCGCAAAATCAGACCCAAATGGCCTACAGTCAAATCGTCGTGCCCATTCCCGCCGATGTGGTGAATGATGCCGCACGCCGCAGCCGTATCTACTTGCGTTTCCGGATTCAAAGTAACAACAGTGCGGAAGCCGATGGTTGGTACGTAGACGACTTCCAAATCCGCAATCGGCCCAGCGGGAGCATCCGTCCAAACTGGTGCGACAATGTTGAAGCGGGTGGCGGTAACTGGATCGCAGGCGGCAACTGGGGTGTCACCAGCAGCACCTCCCACGCCGGTACTCAGTCATGGACGGATAGCCCTGCTGGCAATTACGCACCCAACAGCGATAGTACGCTTGAATTGATCCCCAACATTGACCTCAGCAATCCACCACCGAGCGGCTTCCCAACCGTTGTCCGCCCTGTCTTGGAATTCTGGCACCGCTGGGAAATCGGCGTGGGTGATGCGATCCATGTCGAGGTCTCGACGGACGGCGGCGCGAACTGGACAAACACGAATCTGTGGTCGTTCACGAATGGGCAAACCAGTCTGCCGCGTTGGGATATTCACTATTCGCCAAACTTCGACTACATGTACAGTTGGCAGCGTGATGTAATTGAACTGTCGCCTTGGATTAATCAGACCGATCTGCGCCTCCGCTTCCGTTTGGATGCGCGTGTCAATTCCGACGTTCGTGACGGTTGGTATCTTGACGACATCTGCATTCGTGAAGCCAGCACCGACTTAACCATCAATCTGCCATTTGCCGACGACTTTGAAGGCAACCTCAACAACTGGTATGTCGGTGGTAGTTGGGCAGTCTCGACCAATGACCATCACAGTGGTGTAGCCGCGATTACCGAAAGCCCGGCAGGCAACTACACGATGGACACCAACCCCATCATCGAACTACGTTACAACATCAATCTCACGGGCACGGTTGAGCCAACCCTGTACTATTGGGAACACTATGAGATGGCTACCAATAACCGTGTAGTGGTCGAGTACATGCGGGTGAATAATCAAGGGGTTCCACAAACGGACTGGCAGCCTATTGGGTGGACAGGTACCCAAACATTGGGGCCAACCACCCGCTTGAGCAGTACCAATCGGGGCTGGGTACGTCAACAGGTCAATCTGGTGCCTTACATCAACCAGATCATCCGTATCCGCTTCCGTTTGGACGCGCTTGCCGGAAGTACCCCCGACGATGGTTGGTATCTTGATGACATCTCGGTGGTGGATCGTAATGGCATCGAAACCCAATATACCGCCGACCCCTATCTTGAAACGATGGAAACCCTCTCCCCCGGCGACTGGGTGTACGATCACAACTGGGGAACCGTACTGGAACCGCGCAGCATTGGCAGCGGCAATGATACCGACGCCTTGGGGCCGGGCACATGGGACGCGACCTACATTCAGCGCTTCCCAACCAGTGCAACCTGCTCATTCCCGAATTTGAATGTCAACTCGTTGCCATCGGGTTCGACCAATCGAGGCACCTATCCGGTTGCGGGTGGTCAAATCGCCTTCGACTGGAGCAACAACTCCGGGCCAGCCTACGTATCACCCACCACCGACCTGTTTGCCATTGAGTTCACACGAACGGTGAATTTCCCGGTAGATACGACACTGATCATCAGCTACTTTGCCGATGACGGTATCCGGATGTACGACAATGGCGTCCGTTTTGTCAACGACTGGGGCTGCTCTGGCGGTTCAACAACTAACTTAACGCGCACCTTCCCAGCCGGGGATCATACACTCAGAATCCAATACGTTGAAAACACCGGGATGGCCCGTGTCCAAGTCAACTTCCGTCAGCGGTTCTCCACCGGAGAACTGATCGGCCCCGGCCCATGGCTGGCCCGCTGGTACAACAATGTGACGGGTGTCTGTTCAGCGAGTGCCAACCTCGGCACGGCCACGACCACGACCACCTATCCAGATCGTTTGGACTTCAACTGGGGCAACAGCTATCCCTCTGGGGTTGGCATCGGCGATGGCAACACGTGGGGGGCACGCTTCCAAATGACGATCCAACTCGACTATCCAACGACGTATCAGATCATGGGTTATCGAAGCGACGCTTTCCAAGTCACGAATCAGAATGGCACAGGGCCAGTAACACTGATTAGTCCATCCGCCTATTGGACAAGCTGTAATAGCGGGTCAGCCCTTGATCCATCCACCTTCTACAGTTTCAGCTATACATTCCCAGCGGGGGCGAACACCATCACGGTTGACTACTATGAAAATACCGGAAGTGCGCTCTTCCAACTGGGTCTCTATACGGGTAGCTTGGTGTTCCATGACAGCCCACCCAGCAACCGTCCCGGTGGAGCACCAGTTGATTATGAGGATTTGACCGACACCAGCGTAACGTTGGAAGGCCAAGTGAGTTTGGCAGGTACGGTCAACCCAGCCCTGATCTGGCAGGACAGCGTATCACTGGGCCTAATTGACTACACCATCATCGAAGTCTCAACCGATGAAGGGTTTACATGGACAGAGGTCTATCGCCGTGCCACCGACAACCCGGCATGGACACAGCGTACCGTTGACCTCACCTCCTTCGCTGGCAGTAATATCACCATCCGCTTCCGCTTGGATGCGATGTTAGATGCCGAAACGGACGACGGGTGGTTCATTGACAACATCAGTATCGTAGACTGATGCCCACCAAATCTTAATTCTTGCAATAGGCCGTGTCACAGCGGCCTATTTTTTTTAGTTAACGAAAATAAAACCTGTTTTCAGACAAATACACCATGCCGCCTAATAGACCCTCTGGTAAAATGGGATTAACCTAGTCCGCCAAGTAAGCCATTGATGATTGGAAAGAGGAACCTGAACCCCCCATGCAGCCCTGTGGATTAATGTTTATCTTATCTGGCCCAGCGGGTGTTGGAAAAAACACAATCATGCGTGGTGTCCTAAAGGCGATGCCGCACCTCAAGCAGTTACCCACCGCCACAACGCGCCCCCCACGTGCCGATGAGCAAGAAGGACGTGAACATGAATTCCTCTCCGAAGCCGAGTTTCGCCGCCGTATCCTCGAAAAAGCCTTGATCGAATGGCAAATCATCCACGATGCTAGTGTCTATGGGGTACCGCGTGCCACCATCCAAGACGCCATCCGCCACGGCCAACCGCTTATCGCTGATATAGATGTTTTGGGGGCGATGCAGCTAAAACAGGAGTTTGGCGAGCAGGTCGTTTTGATTTTTATCGAGGCTGGCGACAAAAACCTATTGGCAAGCCGGATGCGTAAACGCTCCGAGGTCTCGGACGAGGAATTGAATACACGCCTGCGCCGGGCCGCATTTGAACATGAATTTGCCGATGAATACGACTATGTGATTGTCAACCAAGAGGGCCAACTTGAGGCCAGCATCCAAGAGATGATTGGGATCGTCACCGACGAGTGTGAGAAAAATGCCCAAACCCGTTTCGCCGCCGATGCTGCCATAGGTTGGAACCCAGCGGTCATTCAGCAGTACGTCACCGGGTTGGTCGTTCAAAATGGCTGCCTGCTGCAAAAACACGGCGAATTCCCCAAAATCAAAGTGCCTGCCGAGATACTCCCCTTTGAAGCAATTCGAGCCTATCTACATGCCGAATTAGGGGTGGAGATTTATCCGACCCGACTCGATTCACCAACCCGCAAAGTGGATATTGGATTTGAGCCAGCCCAATTGATTCGCGTTACCCGCAAAGCCACCGCCATCGAGACGAATTTTATCTATGTGCTGCTTGTGGCACATGAGCTTCATGAACTGCCAGAAGGATGGGGGTTTATTCCCATCGCCAATCTACACTTAGATGCCCATATCATGGAAATCTTGACCCAGACCGAGGCCATGCCACAAACCGATTAAAGCCAGCGTGCAATGATTTCGTCCATTTGACCTGACCGTCGCAGTGCATCAAGGGCTTGGCTCAGTTCCAAATAGAGCCGCCAATCACTGCGGCGCACCGCCATGACATAGGGATCGGATAGGAGAGGTATCGAACTGACCACCAATTCGGGGTGATCTTTGGCAAACAGGCGGGCGCTAATCGCATCCACCAACGCCCAATCCGCCTGACCTTGCAAGACCGCTTGCATCGCGTCTTCAGAGGCCATCAAACGATGTAATTTAAATGGTGGGTGGTCATCAAAATCCTCTAACCACTGTCGCGCTTGACTGTCGCCCTCTGACCCCAATTCAACTGCTAATGTTGCGCCCGTCAATTCGTCAAAATTTGCGGGCAGGGGGGTATCGGCATGGCCCACAAACACCTGTCCAGCGTCAAAATAGGGCTTGGTATACAGGACTACACCTTTACGCCGCGCTTCGGGGTGCAGGGCCGAAACCAACACATCCACAAAACCGAGCGCCAGCGTATCATACAGGCCATCATAGCCCAAAACCACCAACCGCACATGCGCCACTCCCATTTTTTCAGCAAGGGCCTGCGCCAAATCCGCATCGAGTCCCTCCACTTGATTTTCGCCAAAAATGCCAAAGGGCGGAAAGCTGGGGTCTATACCAACCACCAGCGTATCATCGCGGTGAATACGTTCCCAAGTGGCATCGGTTGGGCCATTGCCGCCGCGTACTAAGGCCCACATGCTGCTGGTCACAACCAAAAACGATAACAGAATCACACCTGATACCAGCGCCCGTTTGGTGGAAAGCCATTGAATTCGGCGTCTCATTGGGGTTGTTCCCATCCACGCGCATAGGCTTGCACCGCGTCATAAATGGGCTTGGGTTCAAAGTCGCTGGAAACAAAGGTGAAATAATCAGGGTAGCGATTGGTGGGAGTGGGGAATCGAAACACCCACAAGCAGATACCTTTCAACCAAGTATACTGCTTGGTCATCTCCAACATTTCCAGCGTGTAGTTAATCCGCAGGGCCGGACGGATGCCATACAACCAGCGCGGGTGGTCATTCCAACCTGTTTCGGTGATATAGACGGGTTTATCGCCATCCCCATATTGCACCATCACCTCATGCAGCAGTTCAATCCGTCGAAAATTGAGCACGTCAGGGGCGGGGTCGGCTTGGGGCGGAAACGTAAACCCATAGGTATGCACGGCGAGGGCATCAAAATAATCGCCTGCGCCTGCCTCATACATACGTGTCAAAAAATCGAGATCATCCCATCCGCCATTCATACCACCGGGGGGCGCGAGGGTCGGGGCAAGGGCCGCGGTCAAAATCATCACATCAGGGTTGGCGGCATGGGCGGCTTCATAGGCCATTTTCAGCAGACGGGTATAACCTTCGGGGTCAGGGGGGCGTTCACCCCATTCAAAATTGAGGTTGGGTTCGTTCCAGATGATAATCTGATCCACCCGACCTTTGTAGCGGGTCGCAAATGCGCCAATGTACTTAGCAAAACTGGGGAATTCGCTTTCAGGTAAATAATTGAGGGTAGATTGGGTATCGCTTGGGCGTGCCCATCCCGGTACAAAGCCAATCCGCGCAATCACCTTAAGCCCCTGATTTTCAGCGTATTCGATGATACGGTCAGGGTGATACCATTCGTAATGGCCGCGTTCACGTTCGACATAAGCCCACGGCAGGAACTCAACAATCGAACTGGCACCCATTTCGCGTACCATGCGCAGGGTTTCCAAAATTTTGGCATCCTCCACCTCATCGGTCAGGCGGGTATGGGCACACACACGCGGGTCCGTGGTCTCAACCTGCTGCGGTGGGCCTAAATGAAAAGGAGGGGCAGATTTTTTGGAGGCGGGGTCGAGTGGATAATAGCGCGGGGCCGCCCAAAAATAGATGAGCAGGAACAGGACACCACAACGCAGCGCCCATGTTCCATACGTTAGCGTTCGCGGATGCAGGCGAAGCATTCGGCGGGCAGTTGCCTGCAATATCTTATTTCTTGCCGGGGCCAGTGCCGAGTTCGGTCACTTGGCGCACGATACCTAGAATCGCCAAGCCGAGTTTCACAAAATCGCTGGAGCTGATGCCCTTGTCATTGCCATTTTCGTCGGCGGCTTTGGCATAAAAGTAGGCGGCCAAAAGGCCAATAATCAGCCCGGCGATGCTGCCCCGAATATACAAATCTGAGTTCGATTTCTTGTTATTGCTCATGTGTTTTCCCCACTAGATGCAGCCTGACCCGTTTCGGGTGGTTTATTTTCCGGTGGCTCTTTCGACAGCCCCAGCATATGACCGATAAAATATTCCCAACGCGCCACCCGTGCATTCAGCGCTAACATAGGCTGGTTGACTTTATCGGTCGCTTGGATGGTAATACCACTGACACGCTGGATCAAGCGCCGTACCGATTGCAGCGGCCCATAGATTTTAGCCGGAATTTGGGCCGAGCCATAGGCCAACATAATAAATAGCACATCTAATGCTAGAAATACAAGCACGAGCGGAATGAGTATACAAATCACCAGCATAATGCTGGCAACCGTAGAAATTTGCCCTGCGCTAATCGTATCCGTCGAGACCAACACAATCGGCAGCACAAACAGCAACAAAATCATCCCCAATGCACTCAGGGCAATCGGCAGGATGATTTTGTACCGAAACTCACGGCGGTGTTTTACAACTGGGTCAGACGCCATTGACGATCCTTTAGGTCAAACCGGGTAGTGGCGCCGAGGCCCGCATTTGCACAATACTGAGGGCTTCATAGGCCGCCATCCGCACGCGCTCATCCTTGTCCATCAAAGCCAGATAGAGGGGTTTGATGCCTGTCAAACCGCCAACCTGCCCCAACGTATAGGCGGCCCGTTTGCGGCGTGGGGGTTGGGCTTCTTGCAGGGCACGCACCACCAATTGACGAGCCTTATCGCCTTCGGGCACACCCTCGCCCATCTCCGCCGCATAGGTCGCCAGCCACGAAAGCTGCTCGATACGGGGGAAGGAACGCGGGCCAGTTCGTTCTGGCGCACGGGCCATCGCAAAAGCCCGTTCCGCTGCCGAGCGCACATACCACTGCCCATCTTCCAACATGGCACGATATAGACCAACCAGCGCCCATGTGGTGGGGATACGGGCCAAACCAAATGCCGCGGCCCGTCGCACCATCATGTCGTCATGGTCAATCGCATCGCGTAAGACGTCGTGCCCATGACCGGGAATCGCCGCCAGCGCTTCGGCAACGGCTTGGCGCAGGGGTTCTTCGCCTTGCAACAGCCCTTCGACCATATATTCCAGTGCCGTATCGGTAGCAATCGCGCCTAATGCCAAGCCTGCTGCCAGTTGGACATCGGTATCATCATCTACCAACATCGGGCGCAAATCCTTAAGGGCATCGGTATCGCCAAATGCCCCCATGCCGATGCAGGCCAGTTTACGAATCACAGGGTCAGCGTTACGAATGGCCTGTCGCAAAATAAAGAGGATATTTCTATCACGGGAGGCAATCAAGGCCGCCAATGCCCGTTCGCGGATGGTCGGATATTGGCTGACAGCCATGAGCGCCGCCCCTAAGCGTTTCAAAATTTCCGCACGCCAACTCGCCGATGGCGCTGCATCGGGCAACCAGCGCACCACCACAAACAAATTGGAGAACAACAAATCGGGTGGGGTCGAGAGTTTTTGATAGACAGCGGTGGTCAAATCCAATTCGGCAGCGGCAAAGCCAACCGACTGCTGCCAATTGGGAAGCGCTGCTACTTCGGCCAAGCGCTGACGCATATCCCGAATAAGCCGTTCCCCACCGAGATAGGCCATCATCAGCGGATGTCGAAAGCCATAGGCATCGCCCGCCCGTTTGACCATCAACTCGCTGTTGATGATGCCCTTCACAAATTGGTCAATATTGGTAATCGGCTTGTCTTGGGCATCCATCAAATGGGTACTGGCAATCGAAGTGAGTTGGGCCTCATTCAACTGCACCCCCTTATCCTGCATAACCATTGCAATTTCACGCAGGATTAATGGGGCTGGGGCGACATCGGCAGGAATAAAATTACGCACATAACGCTCAAACCACCCGCGCCGACCCAATTCTTGTTCCTCGCCTGCCAGTGCTGCATAGGTTTTTAGGGTGATTTCGAGAGCGGTGCGGTTGCGATTATCGGCTAACAGGCGGGTGCGGGTCTTGTCATCAATCTGGATAACCCCGGCCTTTTTCTTGTTGCGGCTTTCGCGTGCGCCGACGAGTGAGGGCCAAATTTGAATCCAGCGTTGAATCGAATTTTCGACATCACGTGGCGACCACGGCTTGATAAAGGTCGGGGTGAAACCCAACTGCAACAACGGATCGTAGCCCGTCGCTGGGCCAGTAATGATAATGCGGTTATGCCCGTAGGCTTCCATGAAATTGCGCAGCCACATATAGGCTTTGGGCAGGTCGGCTGGAAACAAATCGTCAAAACCATCAATCAACACTAGACAATTGCCTTGCCCCAATTGTTGATAAACCACTGGCGGCGCGGCTTGCCCCGTCACCAAGGTCATATATTGCTGGAAGGCATGGATAATCGGCTCGGCGGGGTCAACCTCAATGCCGTATAAATTCAAATCTAAGTCAATGTCGCCGATATGGAAAAACACGGGGAAGAATTTTTTCGGGTCGGCTTTGGGGGGATTTAAAACATCCGTCCCCTCCGTCTCCGATTTTTTCAGGATACGCAGTTGTTCAATAGCACGTTTTTGGGCTTCTTGGAATTCTTTCAGGCGGCGTTCACGCTCAGAATCCGATAGCCCCTTAAACTGGGTCTCAATCGCTTCATCAATACGCTCTTGGTCGGATTGAAATTCTACCGCGCCAACTGCCATCAACCCCAATGTGGCGAGGGCGGTGCTTTTGCCACTGCCGGGAATACCGAGGATTGCCACATACGGGTCGCCGACCACCAAATCCGCCAATGGGATGGTTTCCAGATTAAAAGGGGCATAAAGTTCCGGGAAATCATGGGTACGGGGGATGACCCGAGTTGGCCCACCGACCAGCGCATCCTCATCTTCTTCCATCAACACTGCATGATTCGACTCCGCTAAAACCAGCGGTTCAATCAGCACGTCAGAGAGATTCACCTGACTCCCCATGATGTGATACTGCTGCAAATAGAGGGTCAAGTCCGCGATATAACGGGCATCAGCAGTGCGCTTGAGAAATTCGCGGCCTCGTTCAGCTTGCCCTTCGGCACTGGCCTGAACTTTGGCAATGTGAGCACGATAGCGCCACAAGCCAAAGGATATGCCCGAAGCTGAGAGAAAGCCGAGACCATATGAAATCGGGTCAAAATCCATAGGAGCATCCCCCTTAAGCCACTAACGGCTGACTAAGATACGTCCACATCCCTCACAATAGATCAAACCTTCATTGGCGTGAACGTGTTGGGCGTGTGACCATGTCTGTTCAATACCACAGGCACTACATTGACTATTTTGCATCAAAGCGACGGCCTGCCCATGTTTTTTCTTGCGCAGGGCCTGATATTGTTTGTATATCGTTTCGGGAACTTCTTCGAGGGCGGCTTTGCGTTTGCGGAGGTTGGTTTTGATCTGGGTATCCAACTGAGTACGTTCAATAATTAGCTCGGCGTGGTTTTTATCCCGCCGCGAGATCGCCACCGTTAAAACCTCTTGGTTGCTGCGATGTTCGGCCCGCAATTTCTCCAAATCGGCTGTCAATTCTTGGATATGGGTCTCTACATCGGACTGCCGATTTTGGAGGGAGGTGATTTCATCTTGGCGTTCTTGCAGTTCTTTGGGATTACGAATGGAGCCGCCGTAGAGCAATTCATTCACCTCAGCAATTTTTAATTGTAACCGTTTTAAATCTTCCTCAAGATTTTTTATAGTGGTTTGACACTCTTGCACGGCTGTCTCACTGTTTTCGTGAGCCGACTGTGCAGATTTTAGGTCTTCATCGCCCGTCAGCGCGGCTTCAATCTCAGCAATCCGGGTACGGGCATAATCTACTGCAAGTTCATAAGTTTGCAGGGTATACAAGGCGTTGGGTATGTTAGGCATCTTGATGTCCAGAGTTCGCATTTTGAATAGGCTTGATTATACTACAGGGTGAATTCTGCGACCAAAAGCGCACGGCACAGAAGAAAAGGGTTAAAAACAAATGCAGCCGTTCAGGAAAGATGACATTTCGCGCCACGAATGGCGATGGGTAGCAATCTTTGCGGGTATTCTCGTGACGTTAGCGCTGCTGCCCTATGCTTGGGCTTCGATTGCTTCCGACAATAAATGGCAATTTCTAGGCGTCCTCTCCAATCCACAAGATGGGGCAACCTATTTTTCCAAAATCCGTCAAGGGCTAGACGGCTATTGGCTGTTTGAACTTATGCACACCCCCGAAGTCCATGACCGGGCCGGATTATTTACCTTTTATTTATTGCTAGGCCAAATTGCCCGCATTGTTGGGCTTTCAATTGTGGTGGTATTTCATCTAGCACGGGTCGCCACCTCCATTTTTATGTTCAGCGCCCTCTATCAACTGGGGGCGGTTATTTGGAAACGCCTCCGTCCGCGCCGCCTGTTTTTTATTTTCCTCGCCTTAGCCTCTGGATTAGGGTGGGTCGTGTTATTCTTCGATGACAAGGCCCTTGCACCAGATTTGAATGTGCCGGAAGCCTTTCCTTTCTATGCTGCACTAGTGAATCCGCACTTCCCACTTTCGATTGGCCTATTGGCATTATTGGCCGGGATTTTTCTGCAAGTATTTCGCCCCGGCTATAACGAAGCACCGAGTGTTGAAAATGGCGGACTAGCCGCGATTCTCTATTCTATTATTCTTGCCATCGTTCAGCCGCCTGCGCTCGTCAGTTTTGGTGGAGCATTGGTGCTGCTTATCCTCATTACGGCCTACAAAAGGCGCGACATCCCTTGGCACGAGGTACGTTGGGGTTCAATGGTCTTACTGCCGACCTTCCCAGTTGCGCTCTACTATCTACTTGTGTTTGATTTCAACGAGACGATGGGTAAGTTTAATGAACAAAACATCACGCGCTCGCCGAATGTGTTCTTGACGCTGATGGCGTTTGGTCTGCTATTGCTGGTGGCAACCCCGGCAATTGTACGCGCCGTCCGTCTATTTGAGCGCGATGGCGACCAATTGATGTTATTGTGGCTAACCGTCAATATCATCTTGGTCTATATGCCCTTTAATTTGCAGCGTCGCCTATTTATTGGCCTCATCATTCCATTGGTCTATTTTTGCATCCGCGCCATTGAAGATTACTGGATGACCCATATCCCCGCTCAACGTCAACGATTAGCCCTTATTCTATTATTTGTGTTCCTCATGCCCAGTAATTTTATAGTCTTATTTATTCCGCTGTTTGGGGCTGTCTCTAATCGAGAGGCCGGTGCAGACGCGGGTATTCTCATTGAGAAAAATTATATGGATGTCTTTGATTGGCTTGAGATCAACGCCAGAGAGGATGAAGTTGTTCTCAGCAGCCCTGATATTGGCAGGTGGATTCCGGCCCAAGCCAGTGTGCGGGTGGTTTATGGTCATCCCTATGAGACCGTGCCCGCCAAATTGCGCGAACGACAAGTCAAAGACTTTTTTGAGGGTAAAGATTGCGAAACCCTGTTTTCGGATGCGGTGGATTTCAACATCCATTATGTCGTGTGGGGGCCACGCGAAGAAGAAATGGGCCTTCTCAACAAAGAGACGGAAACTATTCGGCCCGGCGTGGAAGAATGTCGCCAAGCTGTTGAAGGTCGCGCCACATTGACCGAGCAGTTTGGGGATGTGACCCTGTACGTCTTACGTGAACCACGTTAGGAAGTCCAGTAGTCGGTTATGCCAAAACGATGGGGGATACTTCCACTCGTAATCGGCGGATTAGCACTGCTGACCGCTGTTTTTATGATAGCAAGGGGTGTTAGCCCCAATGCTATGCCTTTTACCCTCGACGCCAAATTTTCCGACGCCGTAACCAGTCATTGGCCCAACGCCCTCTTTTTACAACGATCCGTTCGGGAAGATGGCACCCTTCCGCTGTGGCGCAATCAGATCATGAGTGGTCAGCCATTCGCTGCCAACCCCCTAAACAAAATGTGGTATCCGCCGCAGTGGTTGGTCATCGCCTTGCCCGTGACCCTCAGCCTCAATTTGCTGATTTGGCTCACTTTAATCATGGCAGGGATGGGTGCGTGGCTTTGGGCCAGACAAACGGGCCTCGAAAAAATCCCGGCAGCATGGGTGGCTTTTGCTTATGTCCTTGCCCCACGATTGTTGGCGGCAGTTGGCGCGGGTCATCTGGATGTCTTGTATGCGGTGAGTTGGCAGGCATGGCTCTATTGGCCGGTGTGGCGTCTGATTCATCAACCCGAACACCGCCGTCGCAACACCCTTTTACTGGCTATCTTCGCGGCCCTGATTTTTCTCGGCGATGTTCGACTGGCACTCTATATCTATCTATTTGCGCTGGCCTATGCCATTTATTTAATCACCCGCCTACCCGAGAAAAATTGGCGACCTATGTTTGGATGGGCCGTCATCGCGGGAGGTCTAGCGCTTTTGCTGACGGCTGTCCAATGGCTGCCTCTGTTTGATATAACCCCCGATCTATCCCGCAATCGTATTGGTGAAACCGAAGCGGGCGTTTCGAGCATCGAGATAGGGGAATTTTTGAGCCTCATCATCGCCAACCACGAAGCCGACCCCGAAAAAATGCTGTATGTCGGCGTAGGGGTCATGGTATTGGCCTTCATCGCCTTGATAGTACGTCCCCGGCAAATGGTTTTTTGGGGAGTAGCCATCGTGCTTGCGGCATGGTGGGGCATGGGCCAAAACAGCCTACTGTGGACATCGGCGGTACGATTATTTCCATCGCTCCTCTGGTTTCGAGTTC
The DNA here is from genome assembly GCA_024434115.1 of Chloroflexota bacterium. Lineage (GTDB taxonomy): Bacteria > Chloroflexota > Anaerolineae > Aggregatilineales > J027 > CFX10. The sequence goes on along the minus strand of QMIT01000011.1, from coordinate 190,590 downwards.
CGGCGCGGGCATGGCTGATTGTCGCGCTGATTTTGCCCTATATGGCAGGATGGGGATTGCAATGGCTAGGCGAAATTTCCCCGGAGGCCTTGAAAAAACGAGCCATCCGATTAGCTGCTGTTGGCACGCTGGGCTTTAGTGCGGTATGTTGGGTTAGCAGCCTATTTGCCCTATCTGAAGCTCTCCCCACCGAAGCCCTAATTGGTTTGATCGCCCTGCCGCTGAGTGTTGGGTTGATTTTATTGGGGACATGGCGCTTAATTCCGATGCGTACCTTTCAAATTACGTTCTTGCTGCTGATGCTCGTAGATGTTTTGTGGGTAGGGTGCTCGATGGTTGAATGGCGCAATCGGCGCGAATGGCTGGACGAATATCGCCCGCTTGCCGAGATGCTCAAAGCGGATGGAGTCGAACGGGTTTACTCACCCAGTTACAGCCTGCCCCAACAAGCAGCGGCTTATTGGCGTGTCCCACAGTTTGACGGTATTGACCCTTTCCAATTGGAAAGTTATGTCCAAGAAGCCGAACGTATTACGGGGGTCAAAGCCAAAGGCTACAGTGTAACCATTCCGGCTTTTGATTTGCCCGCCGACGCGGATGAAGATGACCTTGCCACCATTAACAAAAACGCCGTGATAGATGTGCAGGGATTAGCCAATTGGCGTGTCACGCATGTCGTCTCGGCCTTTGAGATTCACGCGGATGGCTTGGAGCAGATCGGCAAGGTCGGGGAGGTGTATGTGTATCGCAACACCCTGATTGCACCCGATATTCACATTACATGGCATGGGCCAAATCGGGTTTCTATCACACCGCCAGATTCCGCTATTCATGCCTTCGCCGATGCCCCCGACTGGAAAAAATCCTCTGATGGCGAATATGAATATGCTCCCAAATCCCAATATATCAGCATGGCAGTCAGCGGCATAGGCTTGATTGGCCTCATGGTGCTGGCATTCATGGGGAGAAAAACATCCCATGTCTAGCTCGCCTATTTCCCGACAAGAATGGCGGCGTGTCAGCCTCTATGCCATCCTATTGATTGCACTGACCATCCTGCCCTATCTCGTCGCGTGGCAGGGGCAAGGCGACGACTGGCGGTTCAGCGGGGCACTGTTCGGCGTGGAGGATGGCAATGCCTACTTAGGTAAAATGCGATTAGGGGCACGTGGCATTTGGGATTTTTACCTATTCTACTCCCCTGAAAAACATGACCCCGTAAGCCTGCTTTATTATTCGTATATCATCCCCGGTCAGGTCGTCGGTTTGTTCATGGCGGAAGATGATCCGGCACTGGTAGGGGTCTTGATTGCGGTATTTCATGTCCTGCGGGTCATCTTTAATTTTGCGCTGATATTGACCACTTATCGCTTTATCGCCATCTTTTTACGCGCCCCGTCCACCCGTTTTCTGGCCCTGATTTTTGCAACCATCGGCGGCGGATTGGGGTGGTTGGTCGTGTTGATAGGCAGCCTTCCCCCCGAATTTTACATCCCGGAAGGCTTTTCATGGTTGGTGCTGTTGGGTCTGCCCCATATCGCATTGGCCCGCACCGCTCTGCTTGCTGGATTCATCGCCCTGTTTAAATCGCTGAGGCTGGAAAAATGGCAGGACTGGTCAAGATGGGCACTCCTCGCCGGATTATGTTGGCTCGTGGTGGGTCTATCCGTCACCTTCTATTTTGTACTGATTGACGCCTTGCTCGGCGCATGGGGCTTAGTGACTTGGGCACGCACCCGTCGTTTCCCCATCCAACTTGCCCTGTGCTGTGCCGTCGCGGTTGGGGTGACGCTACCATTCTTGGCCTATTTCCTGATTTCATTTAATGACAATCCGGCCTTTGCCCAATGGTCAAAACAAAACCTGTTGGAATCCCCCAATCCTCTGCAATACCTATTCGCCTATTTGATTTTAGGGTTGCTGGCGTGGATAGGGGGACGGTGGGCATGGAAACGCAGCCACGCTAATGAACTACGCCCCCTCTTATTGATTGGGTGGGTATTGATTGTGCCGATTCTGGTTTATCTACCCATCAATGTGCAGCGGCGTTTGGCAGAAGGGGTAATTATCCCCCTCGCAATTTTGGCGGCGGCAGGCCTGAAGTTATGGACTGGGGCACAACCAAAGAAATGGCGGCGATCAAAATTAGCCGTCATTATGCTGACCTCCCTGAGCAGTCTGTTATTTCTCATTGGCGCATTTTTCAGCGCCCTCAATCATGACACGCCTGTATTTGAACCAGTCGCACAGCTAGACGCCTTCCGCTGGTTGGATGAACACGCACCGAACGAAACAGTTATATTGGGAGCGATGGAGACAGGCAATGCCGTGCCCGTATATACCAATCTGCGTCCCTTTTTGGGGCATGGCCCCGAAACCATCTATTCTGACCGCCGCAAACGTGAAGTGGAGCGGTTTTTCCGTGATGAAATGACCACCGAGCAACGTCAATCTCTTTATCGTTCGGTGGGAATTCGTTATATTCTCTATGGCCCAACCGAACGTGCATTGGCCGCAACTGAAAGTGATACGCCGCCGCTGTGGACTGCTGATACACGGCTGATTTATGACGAGGCGGGTTATCAAATTTATGAGGTCTTGCCTTGACGAAACGACGTGAAATTACCCAATGGCTGCCGCTGGCGATTTTGGCAATCGCAACGGTGCTGCTGTTTTATCCCCTCATTTTTGGGCGGGCCTTGTTTTGGGGACTGCCCTCGCTGCAATTTTATCCTTGGCGACAGTTCGCTTTTGATGAAATCCGCGAAGGCCGGATACCGTTCTGGAATCCCTATGTCGGCGGCGGCGCACCCCTGATCGCCAATTATCAAAGCGCCATTTTTTATCCCCCCAACTGGCTGCATTTCTTCCTCAGCGATTATTATGCAATGGGGCTGATTGCTATTTTGCATGTGTTTTGGGCGGGCTTGGGCATGTGGTTATTTACAGGCCGCTTGGGGTTTTCTCCATTGGGCCGGGGAATCAGTGTGCTGTCGTTCGCGCTCGGCAATTACTATATTGGGCGATTTGGCTCTTTTCCATCCACCGATGCGGCGGCATGGATTCCTTGGATGTTTTGGATTACCCTGCGTATTCTTGAACAGCGGCGTCTGCGTGATATTGGCTTGATGGGGCTGATTACTGGGATGCAGTTGTTGGCGGGCCATGCCCAAACGACATGGTACGGCCTTGTTGGGCTGGGCCTATTTGCGTTGTGGTACATCCGCTGGCCTGTGCGTCCCGTCGCGCCGAAATTGCGTTTCCTAGCCCTCGTTTTTTGTGGCATCGCACTACTGTTAGGGCTAGGGGTCGCCGCTATTCAACTTGTATTGACCCAAGAATTCCTGCGCGAATCTCAACGGTCAGGCGGGGTAGATTATGAGGTACTCACCAATCTTTCGTATGCCCCGGCACGTATCTTTACGATGTTTACGCCGCATTTTTTCGGCACACCCGCCGATGGGTCATATCTGACCAAAGGGCGAGGGGTCTATTTTGAGGATACCGCCTATATTGGTTTCCTGCCCTTAATAGCAGCTATCGCTGCGATGATCGGGTGGCTTCAACGCCGCAAACTGCTCAAACACCATCCCGTGTTTCGTTCCGTACCCTTTTGGTCGGTGCTAAGTCTGGCAGGTTTCATCTTGGCAACCGGACGCTTTGGCCCGTTTTATCGTTTCCTCTATGACAATGTGCCGACCTTTGATAATTTCCGTGAGCCGGTGCGCTGGTTAATCTGGCCTGCCTTTGGTCTCTCGATCTTGGCGGGGATTGGTGTACACGGGTGGGGACGCAGCCCACGAGTCATTTTTTGGACGCGGCTTTCGGCGGCGGCGGGTGCTGGCATCGTGGTAGTGTCATTGTTATCGCTGGCTTTTTTGCAAGCCCCTGACAGCGACGTTTTACAAGTGCTGTCCCGTGCCATGATTGTGTTGGGCATTGCCATTTTCGGCAGCGCTATCTTAACCCTGACACAACCTCCCACTGGTATCAACAGCAGTTCATTAGCCCGCTGGCAAATCGCTGTTTTGATGTTTGTCGCCGCCGATTTAATCTGGTCGGTCATTGGCCTCAATCCCGCCGTCTCCCGTGATTTTTACCAGCGTGATTTCAGTGTCTCCAAACCCGTCGGGCGCTTGTATTGGTTTGAGGATTACGAGGAGCAGGTCAAATTTGACGATTACTTCGACCTCGACGACTACCGCGTGGCTAAAAGACGCTGGCTATCGGCCCGCACCTCATTGCTACCTAACCTCAATATGCTGGACGACATCCCCCTATTCAACAATTTCGACCCCCTCCAACCCGCTGCCCATGTGCGTTATGCCGAGTTGATCGAAGATGCTGGCCCGAAAGCCGATAAATTATTATGGGCCGCCGGGGTCGGTCAAACCTATGGTGAAATTCAGCCGGGGGGTTGGCAAGGCGAGGGTACGGAATTTGTCGCACAAATCGAACCCAGCACCGCATGGATGGTTCCAAATGTCATAGCCGTCAGCAATCAGAATGAAGCGGTTCAACAATTATTGAATCCTGACTGGTCGCCTGAGCAGGTCGTTATTATCGAAACCACCGATTTTGAACCAACCACTGAGGCTCCGTTCGCCCAAGCCGAAGTGGAAGTGCTTTCGGAGCGTCCCAACGAACGCCGCTATCGAGTGACGAGCGATGGCGTCGGCTATTTGGTGCTGGCTAGTACATGGTATCCGGGTTGGGAAGTTGAGGTGGATGGCGAAGAAGCGACCCTCTATCAAGCTAATCTGACCTTCCAAGCCGTTGAAATTCCAGCGGGTGGGGTGGATGTGACATTGCGTTATCGGCCTAATGGATTTGGAGCAGGTGTCATCGTTACGTTTGCGGCTGTGGTGCTTTGTCTGGCGCTGATTGCCATCGGGTTATTCCGAATGCCTGCCGAAAATTGAGGTGGGAAGTGCGAATTTGAGAATGGCCTATAATGGGTAATAACCACTTCAGCAAAATGGGATGATTGATGGAAAATACCACACGCCCAAGCACCCTGCAACTTAAAATTTCAGAGCGCCGTACTCTACTCAAAATCGGTGATGCCATAGCCATTTTGCTGGCGGTGATTGGGGCATTGGCGATTTGGTCAGAAGTTGATCAGACCCGCCTTGAATTTAATGCCGATTTTTTAGTGAGCAACAGTTGGTGGTTTCCGGTATTGTGGGTACTATATCAAACCCTTGCCAGCGCCAGTGATTTTTATAACCTGCGGATTTCGGCGAATTTCTGGAATGGCTTTCGGCGGTTGCTGCTCATTGAATTACAACTGCTGATGGTCTACTTAGTCATCTTCTTCTTTTCACCGCGAGAAACCCTGCCGCGTTTGTTTATCCTGTATTACAGTGTCCTCTCATTTGCCCTTATCTTATTGTGGCGGGCCATCTGGTGGTCATTTTTTGCGCGGCGATTTGGCCTGCAACGGCGTGCTTTAATCGTCGGAGCAGGGTGGGCTGCCCGTACCATCATCAAAGTCCTGCGTGAAGAAGCAACGGATGAATATGAGGTGGTCGGCTTGGTCGCAGCTTTCGACCCCGACGATACCCTAAGCGAGAGTTTTCCAATCTATGGCGTAGATGGTGAACCCCTACCCAACATCGTCCAGCGGTTGGGAGTCTCCGAAATTGTATTGGCCTATGGCAGTCAACTCCCCGGTACGATTTTTCAGGGGGTGCTGGATTGTTATGAACAGGGTGTAGCGATTGTCCCGATGGCCCTGCTGTATGAGCAAATTACCGGGCGCGTGCCGATTGAGCACGTCGGCATGGACGATTGGGCGGTGGTGCTGCCGCTGGAACCCGAATCCATCTTTAACCCCTTTATCCCGATTAAACGTCTGCTGGATGTTGGCCTTTCGCTGATAGGCCTTGTGGGTTTTGGCTTGATGCTGCCCTTCATCGCCCTTGCTATACGGCTCGAATCCCCCGGCGGCATTTTTTATACCCAAGAACGAGTGGGCAAGGGGGGTAAGTTATTCAAAATCATCAAGCTGCGTTCCATGCGCTCGGATGCCGAACAAGCAGGCCCACAGTGGGCCGACAAAAATGATGCCCGTGTTACCCGCATGGGCAAAATGATGCGTAAAACCCGTATGGATGAACTACCCCAGTTTATCAATATCCTTAAAGGGGATATGAGCTTGGTCGGCCCACGCCCCGAACGACCCTTTTTTGTAGAGCAGCTATCCGAAGAAATCCCATTCTATCGCACCCGCCATCTGGTGCGACCCGGCGCGACGGGCTGGGCACAGGTACGTTATCCTTATGGCAGCAGCGTCGAGGATGCCCTAATTAAGCTTCAATACGATCTTTATTACATTCGCCATCAATCGTTGGCGCTCGATTTACAAATTATGATTCGCACAATTGGCAAGATGATTTCATTTGCAGGGACATAACACGATGCCCACCCTTAGTCGTTCCGAGCGATTTCAACGTCTCGGTGTCATTATCCTTGTTTTATATGTCAGCCTCATTGGAGGCACGTATTATTCGGATTTCTATTTTTTCCTAAACATCCTCTTCGAAATTGTGGTGACAGGGGTGCTGGCAGGGTGGTTGATTTCATCCCTCCGGAAAGGTCGCCTGTGGCCCAGCACGCCCCTTGATATGCCCCTTGCGGTTGGAGCAGGGTGGCTGATTGTTACGTCACTGCTGTCGCGGGATATACGGGTCAGCATGGAGGGGTTGTGGCGCTTTTTGGTGCATTTCATGACCTTTTATGGGTTGGTTGACCTCATGCGACGTGGACGCCAGCGCTGGGTGATGGAAGCATTGGCCCTGACAGGCGGGGTGATTGTACTGGTCAGCGCCCTCGAAATGATTTCATGGTATATCGGGCTTGGCTTCGGTGGATTCACACAGGGGTGGATTACCATTGATGGCGCGGGCCTTGTTCCCCCCTATATCCATCGCTTGACCCTAGCACTCAATAACAGCACCGTTTTAGGTAATTGGGTTGCGCTCGTTTTGCCTGTGACCTTTTGTTGGGGGTTGACGGCTGCCCAAAAGGATAATCGTATCGGCCTATTATTGCTCTCGGTGGGTTTGCTCGGCGTCGAATTTTTGGCCTTATCACGCGGCGGCTGGCTGGCGACATTGGCAGTGGGCGGCACACTAGCGGCTTTTTGGCTCTATCGCTGGTCTGCGCGTTCGACTAAATATCCACCCAAATTGGTCATGCCGCTGGCGATTGGCGGTTTTTTGGTGGGCCTGATTTTGCTACTGGTAGCTGCCAGCGTGGTGCGCGGCACAAATGTCATTGACCAAGACAAAGGCCGCCTCGATATGTGGAACAGCGCTATTGAGATGACGGTTGATCGCCCGCTGACGGGTTTTGGTGTGCGCGAGTTTGGGGCGGTTTCACGGGAATACCGTGACCCCTCGATTGATGACAATCAACTGGCAACCGCCCATAATGTGTTATTGAATGTCAGTTCAGAGACAGGCATCCCCGGTCTGCTGATTTTGCTGTGGCTTACGGCGGCCTATCTACAAGCATGGCGTAAAGAGTGGCAGTCGGCTGACCCCGCCCGTCGCATCCGACTTGAGGGGATTCTCGCCGCGATGATCGGCATGTCGGTCAACAACATGGTGGATGCGTTTATATTAACCACCTCCGTCCTACCCATCTTGATTCTAGCAGCCTATACCTTTGCCGGAAAATACAGCCCCGAAAATCCAGCACCAGTTCAAGCACCCACGACAATAACCCGTTATCTACGGCCCGTTGCGTTAGGTGTGGTAATTTTATATGCCATATGGTTTGTGCCAGTTAACATGGCAAACGCCGAATTCTTTCGCAGCAACATCGCCATTCAAAAAGATGATCTGGATACCGCCCTCGAACGTGCCGAAAATGCCTGTGACCTTGATCCGGCATTAGGTCTCTATGATTTCCAAGTGGCCTATGTGCTGGGCCTGCTGGCGGAAGATCAGCCAGAGCAATATCTGGATGAGGCCATCCTAGCTTATGAAGAGGCTCTCGCCGAATTTCCAACCTTTGATATTGCCCAAGCCAATCTCGCTGCATTGTATTGGCAAAAGGGTAATTTACCAAAAGCCGCCGACCATCTCCAACTCGCCATAGATAATAATTCCTACAAAGCCGAATATCATTTGCTGTTGGGGCAGGTCATTGAAGAACGTGCCCTTGCCGCTGGGCAAAATCCACTTGATACCGCCGCTGCGACCTCGTATCGAGAAGCCCTGCGGTTGGATACTCAGATCACCCAGTCCGCCTTTTGGGATCAGGGCCAACAATATACCGCTCGAAGTTCCGCCCTGAGTGTGTTTTATCGCCAAACGACCACCACTAATCAATTTCTGATGGCGGCCTATCGAGGTTTCCAAAGGCCCTCTATGACGAACGGCCAAGCTGAAAACTCGATTGATCCCAAAGAACTCAATGCGATAGGGGAATATGCACTGAGTCAGCAAACATATGAAGAAGCCATTCAGTGGTTTAGCCGAGCGATTGAATTCGATGGCATACTTGCCAGAGCCTATGTGGGTCGGGCCGAAGCTAATTATCGCTTAGGCAATTTGGATGAAGCTGAAGCCGATGCCCGAAAAGCTTTGTTTGTTTCACCAGCCGATGCCGCCCGTGCCCATTACCTCTTGGCATTGATAAAACTTGACCGCGAGGATGTTCCCGCCGATGATGAGTTGTTTAATCAGCAGTTGGCTGACAGCGTGCAGGTACGGGCGCAGGTCGAATATTTTGCCCAAGTGACGTTTTTGCGACCCGGCGCATTTGATTATTTGCCCCAACTGCCTGTCATTGGTCGCAACACGGATTATTACGCGGGGTGGTTCTTGTTGGCCGAGCGTTATGCTGCTGACGATGACCCCGATACCGATCCAAACGATGTGTATGAAGCCATCTTGGAACAAGACCCCTATATTCAAGCGGCCCATGATCGGCTGAACCCATAAATAATAAAGGACAGGTGAGTGATCGCCTGCCCTTTTGTAATTAGCTCGTCGGTTGTGCAGCCTTAAGTGCCTGCCGCGCTTCTTTGATGCGGTCTTTGAAGCGGCGGCGCACATCCCCATGAAACCGCGTATCCTTCGATAGTTTTTCTAAGGCAGTAATGGCGGCTTCGGGATTAACCTTGGTTAGATAGCGGGCATAATATTCAAGGCCGCTGACTTCGGGATCAATCCAACTCAGCAGGGTTTCAAAGGCTTTGTCATTACCTACCCCAATTTCAACGATCAATGCAGCCGCTTTGGGTCGTCGTGTTCCGTCTTCGCCTGCCCATTCGATAATCTGATCCAAGACTTCTGGCCCAAATTTATTGACTGCGTAAATCCCTGCACTTCGCATGGCACCGCCAGTTGAATCTGCATAGAGTTCCAGAATCTTGGGGAGGGCCTCACGCGCCTGATATTCCCCCAACAACCGGACAGCATTAGCAGGGGCGATCCCTTTGCCGGGAGAATCGTTATCAAACAAGCTGTCGTCGGCCAAAAGTTCATTTAAAAACGGCACGACGGTCTCTTGGGCATCTTTCAGATGTTCAAAGGCCATCTCCGCCGAAATACGATCCGTAAAAACAAGCCATGCCGCCTTATAAAGCGGGTGGTTATTATCCGCCAGCGCCTCACGCCAGCGAGTAGAAGTTTCAGCCATTGTTTAAATCTCCAATTCTTAATTTTGGGGAACAGTGACCCGCAATCATATCATTGTCCGCAATGCTTCGTAAATGGCCTTTTCCAGCTAATTCGAGTAGCATAGGAAAGAGTTTTTAGACCAAAGGAGTGTCTGCCTGTGCCATTTCGCACCTTGACCATCGAACGACTTGCCGTGTGGATTTTGTTCATTCTCCTGTTTGCAATGGCGGTGCGTGTTCCCCTTGATACCGATACATGGTGGCATCTCCGCAGCGGCAAAGCGATTTTGGACGAGGGCAAAATCCCGACCCGCGACGAATTTTCCCATACCCTGCGTGGCAAGGATTGGATTGACCAAAGTTGGCTGGCCCAAATTGCCCTCTATAGGTCGTATAAGCTGACCGGGGGTGATGGCGACCCGGCGGACAGCGGCACAATTGGCTTGGCCCTATTTACCGCGATTTTGGCGACGGCGGGCATGGCGCTGATTTATCGCTTGTGTGCGGGCAATGTCTACAGCAAAATGTTCGTTTTGGTGATTGGAGCCGCCACCGCCGCGATTTTCTGGACACCCCGCCCCCAGATGTTCTCATTTTTGCTGAGTACCGTCGTGTTATATTTGCTCTATCTCTATAAGTACAAGCAGAGTGACCGACTGTGGCTCATTCCGGTCATGATGATTCTGTGGGCGAATCTACACGCGGGGTTTGCCATCGGTTTCATTTATTTATTCGGCTTTTTGGGCGGTGAGGCGGTTGGTAATCTTTTAGACAAAAAGGATGAACACGCCGTCCATTGGAAACGTCTGCAAAAAATCGGGCTAGTCACGCTAATAAGCATTTTTGCACTCAGCCTTAATCCCTATGGCCCACAGATGATTTGGTATCCTTTCCGTACCGCTGGCATCCAAACTTTGAATCTATTCATTCAAGAATGGCGCTCGCCCGATTTCAAAATGGTACAGACATGGCCCTTTTTGATCTTGTTGGCGGCAGTGATTGTGTTTGGCAGTCGCACCCGTCATCGCTTGGCATGGAGTGACCTTGCCCTGACCGCTGGTACGGCATTATTGGCATTGTGGGCCTCACGCAATATCGCCGTTTTTGCGGTGGTTGCCACCCCCGTCCTCTCCCGCCAAGTGGATGCGTGGCTGACCGAACGCAATTGGAAATTAACACCCTCCCGCCAACCCACCGCCAGCCAAATCCGCCTCAATTGGATTTTGTTAATTGTGGTGCTGTTTGCGGCACTTGCCAAAATCGGCTCGACCCTGACGACGGAACAGGTCAAAGAAAATCAGGAAGAATTTTTACCTGTCGAAGCCGCTGAATATCTGCGTGAAAATAATCCAGCGGGGCCAATGTTTAACGAATATAACTGGGGGGGCTATTTCATTTTTGCCGTGCCGGATATTCCCGTTTTTGTGGATGGGCGCACCGATTTATACGACGACTCATTCCTTAAGGATTATTTTCGCGCCACGCTCGGCACCAAAGAATGGCGCAAACCGTTAGATAAGTATGATATTCGGCTGGTGGTGGTGGATAAAACCAGCGCCCTTGCGACTCTCCTGCGTGAAAAACCCGATGAGTGGCGTATCATTCATGAGGACGACTTAGCAGCCATTTTTGAGCGCATTGCGGAATGAGCGAGAACCCATATTCGATTGACCTAACCTTCATCACCGCCGAAGCCATCAGTCGCGCCGACGATTACGACGCCTTCCGCTATTTTGTCGAACTGGATGAACGCAACGACGCGGAATTGGATGCCCTTGTCGAAAAAATCGCCGCCCCCATCATCGCCGCGATTGATTGTAAGCAGTGCGCCAACTGCTGCCGTTCGCTGGATGTCTATTTAACCGAATCCGATGCCGAGCGCCTTGCCGCTGGGTCATTCATCCCCCTTGAGCAATTATTAAACGATACGATTGACCGTGACCGCGCCGCCGAAAATGGAGAATGGGGTATTTTTCGACACAAGCCCTGCCAATTTTTGAAGGGTACATTATGCAGCGTCTATGAGCATCGGCCCGAAAGCTGTCGGATGTATCCTGTTTTTACACCGGATTTTCGCTGGACACTTGAGGAAATTTTGGGAGGGGTGGGATTATGCCCGATTATTTACCACACTGTTGAGCAGTTGCAGCAGGAATTAGGTTGGTAAAATACCCCTAATTGCCCGATTCCTCCGCACAATCTACCGCCGTCACTTTGAGCACCTTCATAAAATCTGCCACAGGCACACGTAAATTCATGCCCCGCTGTCCGGCACTCATATAAATATGGGTCAGTTGGGTGGCGCGTTGGTCAATATACACGGGCCAATTTTTCTGGGTGAGGGCCAGCGATGAAATGCCACCAACCTTGAGTCCGGTCAATTTTTCGGCTTCATCATGTGCCGCCATACGCACTTTTTTATAGCCTGTTGCGCGGGCCAATTTTTTCAGATCGAGGGATTGTGGGGCACTCAACAGCACCAACAGCGGTTTTTTGCTGCCCACGTCTTCCGGTATGACGACCAATGTCTTATAAACCTCATCGGCGGAAGCGCCAATCAAGTCAGCTACCTCACCGGCGCTGTGGCGACTATCATCATACTCGAACACCTCATAGGGTATTTTTTGCTGTTCGAGAAAACGCATGGAATTGAGTTTTTTGGACGACATGCGGCACGCCTATTGACGGAAGCTTTCGGCAATTTCGAGGCTAAATACTTCCTCGCCGCGCAAACAGCGCAGTAAATAGCGCAATTCAGCGGGGGTCGGCGCCCAACACGCCGGACGTTGAACTAAATGACGCATGGCCCAAAATGTATGACTCAGGAGTTCATCACCCATTTGATCTACTTCTTCGGGAGTCGAAATTTGCTGGGCCAACTGTACCAACCCGCGACTGTTGATTTCGCCTCGCTCATAACTTTCAATGGCAGTGATGAATCCCTGTGCCAATACGTCATATGCCGCATCGTGATTAGAATGAACACCCGTCATCAGCAACTACTCCTAAACCGTTTCGGATGATCCGAACACTTTTTCTTATTTTACCGCCAACTTGCTTATTTTCAATCATCGGTATATTTTGCAAAGCCGTTCTTGGGGCGCTATACTGAGTTAGCATCTTTCTACTTTCAAACTAATCTTTAATTCTAACGCTTACAACAGCGAGGAATTTGCCGCATGGCAACTCTGGTCACAACTATTACAGAAACCCTCCGCTACAAAGGCAAACTCGGTCAGTGGAGCTGGGTTTTGCACCGCGTCTCAGGGTTAGGAGTTCTGTTGTTTTTGGTTCTCCACGTCATTGACACCTCGTGGGCCGCGTTCTACCCAAGCCTCTATGCGAAAGCCATTGCCGAATATCAAAGCCCCATTTTCACGCTCGGTGAATTCGCGCTCACGGCTGCTGTTGTTTATCACGCCCTCAATGGTCTCCGTATCGTCATTTTTGACTTTAGGCCGGAATGGTGGCATCTCCAACAAAAAGCCGCCATGATTGTCTTGGCGTCAACCATTGTGCTGCTGATCCCCGTGTTTGGTCTGATGTTCGGGCACGTATTGGATTACTATGACACCAATCCTGACTTTGTAACGATTAGCGAAATCATCGAAACCCAAGCGCAATTCTTGCTCGGCTTCGTCGTGATTTTGGCAGCAGCGCTGTTGCTATCATTGGCCTATGCCCTTGTGACAGGCGAAACCCGCAATCCTGCCAAACCGAACCGCCGCCCCAGTCAATTTGACGCGTGGATGTGGCGTTTTATGCGCCTCTCCGGTGTATTGATTGTCCCATTAGTCTTTGGACACCTGTTGATGATTCACCTCATTCAAGGCGTGTTTGATATTACGACGGTGGGTCATACTGTCGTCGGTACTGATTTGGTGAACGAGAGTGGCCGCGCGGTTGAATTTGTAGGCCGCCGCTGGGACTATTTAGTAGCTGGAATTGCGATTTGGCGTATCTACGATGGAGCACTCTTGGCATTGGTCGTCATACACGGTTTCAACGGCCTGCGTTATGTGGTGAACGATTATGCCCATGACCGCGTGATTAAGCGGGCACTCAACTGGGCGATTGCATTTGGGGCCGCCGCGCTCATCATTCTCGGCTTTGCCGCACTATTGGCTGGCGTGGACGAAACCGCCTATAGCATTGCGAAGGACAGCCTTGAAACATTTAGCCAGCGACCCACAACCCCATTTGGGGGCTAAATTGGGTTTAACGGTAGAGCATACCTAAAGGAGTTATAGAAGGTTATGGATGTCAAAACCCATCAATTTGATGTGGTCGTCATTGGTGCAGGCGGCGCAGGGATGATGGCAGCCCTCTATGCCAGTCGTGGAGCCAAAACCGCCGTGATCAGTAAACTCTATCCCACCCGCAGCCATACCGGAACCGCGCAGGGGGGTATCGGCGCAGCACTGGCGAATCTTGATGAAGACCATTGGGAATGGCACGCCTTTGATACCGTCAAGGGCGGCGACTATCTCACCGATCAGAATGCCGCCGAAACACTGGCCCGTGAAGCGATTGATGCTGTTATCGAATTGGAACTGATGGGGCTGCCCTTTGACCGCAACCCCGATGGCACAATCTCCCAGCGTCGTTTTGGTGGTCACACCAATAATCAAACAAAAAAACCTGTCCGCCGCGCCTGCCATGCCGCTGACCGCACCGGGCATATGATTTTGCAGACCCTTTATCAAAACTGCATCAAAGAAAAAGTTGCGTTTTTTGATGAATATCAGGCCATTGACCTCATTACCAATGATGGCAAGGTCTGTGGAGTAGCGGCGGTCTGTATTGATGATGGCGAAATTCATGTCTTCCATGCGAAAGCCATCTGTTTCGCAACCGGGGGGTGGGGTCGCCTTTGGGAAACAACCAGTAATGCCCACAGCCTGACCGGGGATGGCCCTGCATTGGTTTGGCGGGCGGGATTGCCTCTACAAGATATGGAATTTTTCCAATTCCACCCCACTGGCCTTTATCCGGTGGGTCTGCTGATCACCGAGGCCGTGCGCGGCGAAGGCGGCGTTTTGATTAATGACAAGGGCGAACGTTTTATGGAACGCTACGCCCCAACCATCAAAGACCTTGCCAGTCGTGACGTGGTGGCCCGTTCAATTTACTTGGAAGTGCAAGCCGGACGTGGCATCGGCGGCAAGCGTTATGTCCATTTGGATGTGCGTCCCGAAACCGTCAACCGTTATCTGGCCGAAGCAGGTGAAGATCGCCGGGTAGACGCGGCCTATATCCTGTCAAAACTGCCCGACATCACCGATTTCTGCCATACTTATCTTGGCATTGACCCCACTAAATCACCCATTCCAATTCAACCGACGGCTCACTATGGTATGGGAGGCATCCCAACCAATTTGGATGCTGAGGTCATCAGCGCGGGTGCGGGCACGGTTGTTCCCGGCCTCTATGCAGCAGGTGAAGTCGCTTGTGTGAGTGTACACGGGGCGAACCGTTTGGGCACCAACAGCCTAACCGACCTAATTGTGTTTGGCCGTAAAGCAGGCAAGGCGATGGCTGATTATGCACGCCAAGCGGATTTTGTGCCGCTGCCAGCCAATCCAGCCGGGAAGATCGTCGCCGAAATTGAGCGGATTCGTAAGAGTTCTGGCAAAACCAAACCGTACATGATCCGCCAAGAAATGCAAAAGGTGATGATGGATCACGTCAGTGTGTTCCGTGAAGCCCCCGGCCTCCAAAAAGCTCTGGATACCGTCCGTGAATTGAAATCTCGTTTTCAAAACGATCTAGCCATTGAAGATCGTGGGATGCGCTTCAATACTGACCTGTTGGAAGCGTGGGAACTCGGCTGCATGTTGGACTTGGCCGAAATCACCACTCTCAGCGCAATAGAACGTAAGGAAAGTCGTGGGGGCCACAGCCGCGAAGATTATCCCAAACGCGACGATGTGAATTTCTTGGTACACACGATGGCCTATCCCGAAAAAGGTGGCATTCGTATTGCTCATGACCGTGCGGTTGACCTCTCACTGGGTTATCAACCTGCCGAGCGCGTCTACTAAGTATAGGGAATCTAGGAGCAGAACCGTTCATGAAAGTCAAATTCCGTATCCGGCGGTTTAACCCGGAAGTAGACAAAAAACCCTATTGGGGCGAATATACCCTTGATAATGTAGAACCGACTGACCGCATTCTGGAACTGCTGCACCGTGTCAAATGGGAGCAGGACGGCACCCTGACCCTACGCCGCTCATGCGCGCACGGGGTGTGTGGTTCGGACGCCGTGCGTATCAATGGGGTTAACAAACTGGCCTGCAAGGTACTGGTCAAAACCCTAGATTTAAAAGACGGCGGGCAGATTCAGGTCGAGCCGATTTTGGGCCTACCAGTGGTCAAAGATTTGGTGGTAGATTTTGAACCCTTCTTCGATCACTATCGCGCCGTCATGCCCTATTTTATGCCTGCCACCCCGCGCCCCGGTGATGGCCGTGAGCGCCGTCAAAGCCCGGAAGACCGCGCCCGCTTCGATGACACAACCAAGTGTATTTTGTGTGCCTGCTGCACAACAAGTTGCCCCAGTTTTTGGGCCAGTGGTGAATATATTGGCCCTGCGGCGATTGTCAACGCGCATCGGTTTATCTTCGACAGCCGCGATGGGGCAACCCAAGAACGTCTCAATATCTTGTCCGAGGAATCGGGGGTGTGGCGCTGCCGTACTATCTTTAACTGTACCCCGGCCTGCCCACGTGAAATTGAAGTCACCCGCGCCATTGGGGAAGTGAAGTTAGCCATTCAGCGGAATGGTCGCTAGCCTAATCCGAAAGATTTCTAACCATAAACGACCTAGTAGGAGTGAGATTCGCGCTGCTAGGTCGTTTTTATTTACAATGTACGTGATAGATAATTATAGAAATTTTATCAGGGTAGTGTTCATGAATCTGGCATCTACACCCCGTTCCTCGGAAATAAAGTATTCGACTACTGAAGTCCCCGCCTTCCGTGATGAGTATATTTTGGTGGTAGACGACGATTGGATGAACCGCGAAGTCATTGAGGCCTATCTGCAAACCGCCGGGTATCGGGTATTAACGGCCAACAGCGGAGTTAAGGCGCTCGAAATTGCCGCGCAAGAAGTTCCTTCACTGGTCATTTTGGATGTCAATATGCCGGGGATGAATGGGTATGAATTGTGTTCCCGTCTCAAAAGTGACCCTTTAACCCGTCTCACCCCTGTCATGGTTGTGACCGCTCTCGAAGCCGACCCCGATAAACTCAAAGCAATTGAGGCTGGGGCAGATGCTTTTTTGACCAAGCCCTTCAATTCGCTCATTATGATGACGCAGGTCAAGTCGCTTCTGCGTATACGACGACTACACGACGAAGTGGAAAGCCGTAATGCCCTACTGCGCAAAGTGCTTAATCGTTATGTCAACGAGGACATCACCGAGGTTATCTTGTCCGATCCTGATCGCCATCTGCAATTGGGTGGTGAATCGCGTATGATTACCGTGTTTTTTGCCGATATTCGCGGCTTCACGTCTTTTGCTGAGGCACAACCCGCCAAACAAGTTGTGTCTGTTTTAAATCGCATTTTTTCGGAACTCACGCCCATCGTCTTTAAATATCGCGGCACACTCGATAAATATGTCGGTGATGAAATTATGGGCTTTTTTGGTGCGCCCGTCGCCAGCGAATTTGACGCCATTAACGCCGTGCGGATGGCCGTCGAAATGCAGCAGGTCTTTGCCGAGTTGCAGCGAAGCCTGAACGCTCCCAGCATCAAAAATCTTGGCCTCGGTATTGGCATCCACACGGGTGAAGCGGCGGTAGGCAATGTTGGTTCGCAGCGGTTAATGAGCTATACCGTCATCGGCGATACCGTCAACACCGCTAGTCGCTTGCAGCAGCAGGCACAGGGTGGGCATATCGTCATCACCGAAAGCACCTATCAACAAGTAGCGGAATATGTTGAGGTGCAGGCATTAAGCTCTCTACACCTTGCCGGAAAAAGTGAACCCGTCCATGCCTATCGTTTGTTAAGATTGAAATAATTCGCTTGATTGTCAGGGAATTGTCAGGAACATATCAAGCATTTTGGCAAGTCGGCGGTTAAAATAAGGAATATGAGCAAGTATTCCTATGGCCGCAACCGAGGCCCCGCCCCCATTACCGTGATGCTGATTGCCGCTATCCTTGTGTTCGGTGGCTACATGCTGTGGACGGGCTTGGTAAATTTTTTAGAAGAGGGCGGACGCAAAACGATTGCCGAAGCGACGGAACAAGCACATGCCACTAGCACCGCTGAAAATCGGCCCACCTTGATTATCTTTCCCAGTTATACCCCTTTGCCCCCATGCCAAATCTTTTTTGTGAATGTCACATCGGCCAACGTCCGGGAGTGTCCTGAATTTAGTTGCCGAGGTAAGACCATCGTGCGTTTTGAGGGTGAAGTTTGCGTTTATGGGCGGGCCAATCCAGCAGAATTCCCGAACGCCGATGCTCCTGACGAATGGTTTGTAGTGAACTTGACCCCCAACGACGCCTTCCCCGACTATGGCTACATGCACGAATCGGTACTGGAAGCGCGATACCCCACTGCTCGCCCCACCCGCACCTTTACCCCCTTGCCAACCATCACTTTGACCCCCACGCCGCGTTATACCCAAACCCCGATTGCCTCGCCTGCCAATACGCAGACATTTACACCTGCACCTACGACTCCTGCACCTCCGCCAACCTCGGCTGAGATTGAATTTTAAACAAAAAACGCAGCCCACTTGGACTACGTTTTTGGATTTCGATGTTATGGGAACTGGAATTAATTCAAATTCTCGAAAATCCCTGCCGCGCCTTGACCACCGCCAATGCACATCGTCACCATGCCATACTTGCTGTTGCGGTGTTTCATTTCGTGAATCAATTGCACGGTCAATTTCGCGCCTGTGCAGCCCAACGGATGGCCCAACGCAATCGCCCCGCCATTGACGTTAACGCGCTCCGGGTCGAGTTCGACTTCACGGATGACCGCCAATGCCTGTGCCGCGAACGCTTCATTGAGTTCAATCACGTCAATATCGGCCAGTTGTAATCCCGTCCGTTCCAGCAAACGTGGAATGGCACGAATCGGCCCAACGCCCATAATTTCAGGACGCACCCCGGCCACATTAAATCCTACAAAGCGGGCCAATGGTTTGAGGCCCAATTTGGCGGCAGTGCTGGCTTCCATGATAATCACCCCCGCTGCCCCATCACTGAGGGGGGATGAATTACCTGCCGTGACGGTACCGCCATCCTTAAAAACGGGCTTCAACTTTGCCAGCCCCTCAAGGGTAGTATCGCGGCGCAGGTGTTCATCGGTATCAAATTGAATTGCCCGTTCCACCCGTTCGCCATTCACATATTCGGTCTCAACCACTTCCAATGGCACAATTTGCGATTTGAATTTCCCACCATCAATCGCAGCGGCGGCCCGTTGATGGCTGCGCAGGGCAAAGGCATCTTGATCTTCCCGCGAGACCCTAAATTCTACCGAGACCTGTTCGGCGGTCAGGCCCATATTCATATAAACTTCCGGTGCTTCAATCGCCAGCGTGGGGTTGGGGCTGATACGGAAGCCCGTCATCGGGACAAGGCTCATGGTTTCCGCCCCGCCTGCGATAATCACATCCGCGCCATTGGCAATAATGCGTTCCGCTGCTAATGCGACGGTTTGTAGGCCGCTGGAACAAAACCGATTGACCGTTTGGGCAGGGACTTCGACAGGCAGGCCCGACAAAATGCCGATGCTGCGGGCAAAATTCAGCCCCTGTGACCCTTCCGGCATGGCACAGCCGATAATCACATCGTCAATCAGCATCGGGTCAAGTTTGCCCTCTGTCTGAGCCATCAAATCTTGAATAACTGCCGCCGCCATATCATCTGAACGTAAATTGCGGGTCGTGCCGCGTTTAGACTTTCCAACGGCGGTGCGAGATGCAGCAACAATAACAGCTTCGCGCATAATATATTTTTCTCCCAAACCTCGTGCTCAATAGTGATAGGGTCTGAGTATAACGCGAATCAAATCACCATTCAATTTTTTGGTTCTATAATAACTTTGTTCTCTATGGGAGGAAAACGAATGCAAAACTTCATTCAAGGGATACTCACTGGCAATTTTGAGGGTTCTACGTATCAAGATGTTGTGTACGACAGAGTTCTTCACGTACAAACTCGCAGCGGAAGACAATTGGAAATCACCGATATGGGACCTAACAGCGGTCACCTGCAAGTAGGGAAGACCTATACATTCTTTCTGTCTCCATTTTACTTGGAGGAGAAAGATGTACGTTACTACCCACCGGAGGAGGAGGTCATAGAAAGCGCTTTTTGGGAAGGTAAGATCATTGATCTTGATTGGAGGCCCTCACAATCCTCGGATAATTATGAGTGCGTTGAAGATAGTTTTATGCGGGGAGGTTGGATAGTTATTGAAACTAGCGAGGGCTATATGTTTATGTATTCATCGGTATTCAAGATCCCTCCAAGCATCGGTGGAATAGTACAGTTTGGAGAAACGGATTTTATCTTAAAAGCGGTACAAAAGAATTGAGACGCAAAACAAAAAGAGGTCTCAGTTTCGACCTCTTTAGCTTTTCAACAGAAAAAACATTTTAAGAAGCTATGCCAAGCGCCGCCAACGCCGCCTTTGCAGAAATCCGCTGCGGTTCGGCCCATCCTTCTTCCATCGCCATCCGCTTCAAATGGGTGATAATCGCCTCGCGTTCTCGGTCATCTTCAAGGCTACCCATCGCGGATATAATGCGTTGGGGATCACGGCTCAACACCTCCCCCCAAAATTTTTCGAGCCATTTATCCATTGTTCGAGTTACCCCCTAGTTCGCGGTCAGGGTTCCTTTGACTTTGGTTTTGGAATTTTGATGCCCTTGTTGGTCATATTCCGTCGCGGCCTTCAAAAACGCTACAAACAGCGGATGAGGCCGATTGGGGCGACTCTGAAATTCGGGATGGAATTGGCTGCCAACCATAAACGGATGGTCTTTGATTTCTGAAATCTCGACCAAGCGACCATCAGGACTCATGCCGCTAAAGACCATGCCCGCATTTTCAAACTCATCCCGATAGGTGTTGTTAAATTCAAAACGATGACGATGGCGCTCCTGAATGCGGGTATCCCCATAGGCCACCGCTGATTTTGTGCCCGCCTTAAGGTCACACGCATACCACCCCAGTCGCATTGTACCACCCATTTTGGTAATGCTGCGCTGATCCGGCATCAAATCAATCACCGCATGGTCGGTCTTGTTCTCAAATTCAGAACTATTGGCGTCCTCATAGCCCAAGACATGCCGCGCAAATTCGATGCACATAACTTGCATCCCCAAACATAATCCTAGATAGGGGATATTTCGTTCACGGGCATACCGCGCTGCGATAATCTTGCCTTCCACCCCACGTTCGCCAAAACCACCGGGAACAACAATCCCTGCCACGCCCTCCAACTGATCGAAGCCTTTGTTACGTTCAAGGTCAGTCGAATGAATCCACTCAATTTCTAAGCGGCGGTTGGTCGTAATGGCGGCATGGGTCAGCGCCTCTTTGACACTCATATAGGCATCGTGCA
This sequence comes from Chloroflexota bacterium, assembly GCA_024434115.1. Classification (GTDB taxonomy): domain Bacteria; phylum Chloroflexota; class Anaerolineae; order Aggregatilineales; family J027; genus CFX10. The sequence continues at coordinate 169,348 of QMIT01000011.1, read as the reverse complement.
GTTCGACATATTTGCCAACAATCGCAATCCGAATGGGGTCTATGGCGCGAGACATTTTATCAATCATACGCCGCCATTCGGTTAAATCCGGCTTGGGGGTCTTCAATTCCAGTGCCTTAACGAGATAATCCCCCAACCCGGCATCCTCTAAAATGAGCGGAATTTTATAGAGATTGTCGGTTGTCACCAGCGGGATCACGGCTTCGGGGTCAACATCGCAGAACAATGCAATTTTCTCACACATATCCTTGCTGACTTCAAAATCGGCCCGTGCAATAATCACTTGGGGCTGGATGCCAATGCTGCGTAGTTCACGGACGCTGTGCTGGGTGGGTTTGGTTTTTAGTTCCCCCGTCGCGCCAATATGGGGTAAAAAGGTCACATGCACAAACAGCGCCGATGTGCGTCCGACCTCTTTGCGTAATTGACGAATTGCCTCCAAAAATGGCTGGCCTTCAATATCACCTACCGTGCCACCGACCTCAACAATCACTACATCCAGATCATCATTGCGGTCTACCAGATGCACCCGCCGCTTAATTTCATTGGTGATATGCGGCACCACTTGGATCGTCCCACCCAGATAATCCCCTCGGCGCTCGGCGGCAATCACTTCGCTGTAAATCTGCCCGGTGGTGACATTGCAGGCCCGATCCAAATTTTCATCGGTAAAACGTTCGTAGTGCCCAAGATCAAGGTCAGTTTCCGCCCCATCTACTGTGACAAACACTTCACCGTGCTGATAGGGACTCATCGTGCCGGGGTCAACATTGAGATAGGGGTCGAGCTTTTGAATAGCGACCTTTAGACCGCGTGCCTTCAAAATGCGACCAATCGCCGCAGCCGTCACGCCTTTGCCAACCGAACTCACAACACCGCCAGTGCAGAAAATATAGCGGGGCATGGAAAATCAGAACTCCTTCACTTAGTTGACCTATTATAAAAAGAACAACGGGGAGCATTTTGGTTGCTCCCCGCTGGTGCTTAAATGAACCGCCCGTTATGTAGAGTGTTCTCTTGGCGGAATCGTTGTAACTGTGGTGCGGAAAATAAGTTCACTCGCAAAAAACCACTAGACTAGACTCTTCAAGTCATCCGCCGCACGGCGCATATCCAAAAAGATGAGGCCGAGACGAGCATTGGCGCGAACCAGAATCGTCAACACGGCTTCTTCACCCACCGCACTCAGCATTACATAGCCCTTGTCGCCTTGAACAAACACGCGCTCCAAAGAGCCACGCCCTAGTTCACTAGCGATACGTTCGCCCAGTGCTAGTAGGGCCGCCGACATCGCCGATACACGATCTTCCTCGACACCTGCGGGCAGCGCTGAGGCCATAATCAAGCCGTCTACGCTGACGACTGCCGATGCTTCAATATCCGGTGTACCCGATGCGAGGTCGCGCAGACGATCCACCATCAATTCAGTCCGCGATTTCGCCATCTCCAAGCGCTCCTTTCAAGTGTTGCCATCCCAGACGAGTGCGCCTAACGTCTGGTGATAATAGTTGAAATTCAGGGGTAATGTCAAATTTGCTAGAAGATAAATCCTACAATTGTGATTGGCACACACTATGTTACCAAACGACGCCGTTATCAATATACCACCGAAAATAAAGTGCGGCAAGACACCAACGTTGTCACAACGCTCATTTCTTAATCGTCCCATATTATAATGAGAAAAATCATCCGAGGGCCATTGTCATGGAACCATTTGAAAGCTATCGCCCACTCCTTTTTTCAATTGCCTATCGCATGTTGGGCAGCGTGATGGAGGCTGAGGATATGGTGCAAGAGACCTACCTGCGCTATCAAGCCACCGCCGAAAATGTTCAATCCATCAAGCCATTTTTGACCACCGTCATTACTCGTTTGTGCCTTGACCGTCTGAAATCTGCCCAAGAGAAGCGCGAAACCTACTATGGCCCGTGGTTGCCAGAGCCACTGCCGACCCATTTAGATAATGCGGCGACCCTCGATCCGCTCCATATCGTGACCCAGCATGAATCTATTTCAATGGCCTTTTTGATGCTGCTAGAAAATCTGACGCCGATTGAGCGGGCCGTGTTTTTGCTGCGTGAGGTTTTTGATTACGGCTATGATGAAATTTCACAAATCGTCGGCAAAGAGGAGGCCACCTGTCGCCAGTTATTCCATCGTGCCAAACAGCACCTTGCCGCCAACCGTCCCCGTTTCAAAACGAGCAAAGAAGAACATGAGCGCATTTTACTCAAATTTATGCAGGCCGTTGGTTCGGGTGATCTGGACGAATTGATGAATGTCCTCGCTGAAAATGTCACCCTTTGGTCGGATGGGGGTGGGGTGGTTCAAGCGGCCCGCCTGCCCATTTACACCCGCGACAAAGTTGCCAGAGTGCTGTTGGCGATTCAGGGACGTGAGCAGTATACGGCGGAGATAGCCGAAATCAATGGCGGGGCTTCGGTGTTAATTCGAGATGATGCGGGTAAACTCATCGGAGTGATGTCGGTAGATGTGGGGGATTCGCAAATCCAAGCCGTGCGTTTTGTGGTCAATCCGGAGAAATTGGGGCGATTGCAATAAAACGCTTAGGGAATCTTTTTCAGCAACCAGCCATAACCCTCGGCAACCCCTTCTTTCAAAATTTCTTCTAATTGAGGGCGATTTTTGATTGCCTGCATCGCTTCAGGAGTTTGATAGTGGAGAAAAACATTCAAAGCAGCCCGATACATAAGCCCTTTTGTGACGGTTTCAAACTTCCAATCTACTTTTTGTTCTAAAAAATCTGTCAAAATAGGCACTACACGAGGATCATTGATTTTCTCAAGTAAATAGATGGTATAGAGCCAAATACTATGAACCATATTCATGCTCAATAAACCCAATGACATTACTTTAGCCAATTTGGGCATCAAAACATCTGGGAGGCATTGTCGCATGTCTAATGATGCAAGTTTTCTACCTAGATGGTCAAAATCTCCGAAATAATAAAGGACTGGAAGTTCTGATTGATCTGGAGTCTGATAGATAACTTTTCCATCTACCCAATTCTCTCGGTCAACTATGAAACGATAAAAATCATCCTTTCCATCATAGCCAAACATAGGCATTAATTGCTTTAATTTCTCAGGGTCTCGCAGCGGCTGATGCGTTTCACTCTGTAACTTCAAGCGTTGACGTTCACCGGCAAGAACACCTTCGGAATAAGCATATAAACAAAAAGCATTGATTTGTGTTATTGGGGTGTCAGAATCTAAAAGGGCCTTGACCTTCACCCAGAACTGCTCATTTGCCATACGGGCCATTGTAAGGCACATCCACTTAAATTCCCGACTCATGGGCCGTTCAAGATATTGGAGTGCTATTTGCTGTATGGTTGAGAGTTGAGTCTCAGTTAGTGGATAGCGAGGCATATATCGCCAAATCATTTCTCTGATATAGCCTGATCCCATAGTACGAGGGTGATCCATTAGAAATCTTAGACACTCGTCAAAAATCGTTGGATCCGCTTGTTTCAGCGCATGTCTAAGGCTTTTCCAACTGAATTGTTCTATTTGAGGGTATTTAGCATCCATACTATGTGAGGGCGAACTATTTAGGCCCGCCCTATTTACTATTATTCAGATAAAGATTACAAATCGTCTTCGGTCATCGGCATACCGAGAATGCTCAACCCGGCATCTACATAAATCGTTTCGCCTGTGACCATACGGGCCAAGTGTGACCCCAACCAAACCGCGACATCCCCCACATCATCCTGTGAGACCAATTCACGCAGCGGGGCAACGTCCTCCGCTAGGCGATACATTTTGCGGAAACCCGCAATCCCGGCGGCGGATAGGGTCTTGATTGGGCCGGCACTGATGGCATTGACCCGGACTTTCTTGGGGCCAAGATCGGCAGCAAGGTAGCGCACGCTGGATTCCAATGCTGACTTTGCCACGCCCATAACATTGTAATGGGGCAATACTTTCTCCGCCCCATAGTAGCTCAAGGTCATAACACTCCCACCTTCGGGCATCAATGGCACGGCACGTTTGGCTAACGCCACCAAGCTGTAGGCCGATGTTTCCAGCGCGGTGATAAATCCTTGACGGGAGGTATCTACAAATAACCCATCCAAGTCCTCACGGGTGGCATAGGCAATCGAGTGTACCAACACATCAACACGACCAAAACGCTCCTTAATCTTGGCAAATGTCGCGTCAAGTTCTTCATCGCTGTTGACATTACACTGCACAACAAAATCTACCCCTAACGTTTCGGCAAGCGGCACTACACGCCTTTCTAACGCCTCTCCTGCATAACTCAGGCCCAGCGTTGCGCCTTCTCGATGAAAGGCTTGGGTAATCCCCCATGCAATTGAATTTTTATTCGCTACCCCAAAAACAAGGGCAACTTTGCCCTCCAATAGGCCCATGCTTGCCTCCATGTCTGCACAAGTAAGTGGTTTTCTACAAGAATAACAGCAATGGCACAAAAAAGTCACGCTGATTGTACCCACCTTAAACAACCCTACACAACCCAAAATGCCTCTGCTATAATGCCGACCACATTCCTGAGCAGGTTTTGATCTATAACAAACCTTTCATTATCAGGATGGAATCAATCGAAAATCAGCCTGCTGCCTTGAGCGGGTGTTTGATTAAGGAATTTAACGAGATCATGGCGCTTACCAAAGATAACAAGCAGTCTATCATTCAAAGTTTTGCGACCCACGAAGGCGATACAGGTTCTCCACAGGTACAAATCGCCCTCTTGACCAGCCGCATCGAATATCTGACCGAACATCTAAAAGTCCACAAGCACGACGAACACAGCCGTCGCGGTCTGCTCCAAATGGTAGGGCAGCGTCGTCGTTTATTGAAGTATTTGAAGAATAAAGATGCGGACGCCTATACGGAAATTCTCCAACGGTTGAATCTGCGTCGCTAATCCAACCCATTGGATTTTCGCTATACTTCAAAAAATCGGGCGCACGCCCCCGGTGCTGTGGGGTCTCGTGCGCTTGTTTGCATTATAATAAGCTAATTTGCCTAGTATTTAGGCAGCGCGAGAAATGTTCCGTTGAGGAGGAACTGATAAAAACCTTATGGTTCATAGTGTAATGCCAGCCGACAAAGTTTTTTCGACCCACATCGGCGATAAAGAAATCATTTTAAAAACAGGGAAGCTCGCGGAACAAGCCGGGGCAGCAGTCGTGGCCCAAATGGGTGACACGGTTCTTTTCTGCACGGCGACGATGAGTGCGAATGCCCGTGAAGGCATTGATTTTCTGCCATTGAGCGTAGATTACGAAGAACGCCTCTATGCAGTCGGACGCATTCCCGGTTCTTTCCTGCGCCGCGAAGGTCGTCCCAGTGAACGCAGCATTCTGATTTCACGTGTGACAGACCGCCCCCTGCGCCCACTGTTCCCCAAAGACTTGCACAACGAAGTACAAGTAATCGTGATGTCGCTGTCCCACGATCAGGTCGTAGATGTGGACATGTTGAGCATCATCGCCGCCAGCACTGCTCTCACCATCAGCGACATTCCTTGGAATGGCCCAATTGCGGGTGCGCGTGTTGGCCTGATTAACGGCCAGTTGGTCGTTAACCCCTCCATTCCAGATATGGAACACAGCGCCCTTGATCTGCGTGTGGCCGGTACAGCCGAAGCCATTTTGATGGTCGAATGCGCCGCCAACGAAGTCCCCGAAGACACCATGTTGGAAGCGCTGCGTTTGGCCCATGAAAGTATGCAACCCGTCATTGCCTTGCAAAAAGAAATGCTGGCGGCGGTTGGCAAGCCCAAACGTGAATTCGTCTCTGCCGAAAAAGACGTAACCCTACGGGATCGGGTCATGGCCCGTGTGGGTCAAGACATCGCCGAAATTATTGCGACTCGCGCTGAAAAAGGCGAACGCAATGACGCCCTCGGCGATCTTGAAGAGCGGGTAGTTGCGGATCTGCTCGACGACGATGATCGAGGCCTAGTGTTGGCTGAAGAGGATGAACCGAGTGAAAAACCCGCCACTTCCGCCTCCGAAATCCGGGCCTATATTTCTGAAGCGGTCAAAACTGAAGTGCGCCGTCGCATTACCCAAGAAGGCGTTCGGCCCGATGGTCGCTCTTTAACTGAAATCCGTCCGCTGGCCGCCGAAGTGAATCTGCTGCCGCGTGTACATGGGTCGGGTTTGTTCAAACGTGGTCAAACCCAAGTTTTGGGCATCTGCACGCTGGGAACTTCGCGGGATTCCCAATTATTGGATGGTCTGCACCCCGAAGATAACAAACGCTTCATGCACCATTACAACTTCCCGCCCTATTCCACAGGTGAAGCAAACCCGCTGCGTGGGCCAAAGCGCCGTGAGATTGGACATGGGGCACTCGCCGAAAATGCTCTGCGTGTGATCATCCCCTCTGAAGAAGAATTTCCGTACACCGTGCGCGTGGTCAGCGAAGTCATGTCCTCGAACGGCAGCACCAGTATGGGATCTGTCTGTGCCTCTACATTGGCACTGATGGATGCGGGTGTTCCAATCAAGCGTCCGGTAGCGGGTATTGCGATGGGTCTCATCCAAGATGGTGACCAATATTTCGTCCTAACCGATATTCAGGGCATGGAAGACCACCTCGGGGATATGGACTTCAAGGTTGCCGGAACTCGTATGGGGATCACCGCCCTGCAAATGGACATCAAAATCAGCGGGGTTCCACACGATGTCATGGCACGCGCCCTTTCACAGGCCTTGGATGCCCGCCTCGAAATTCTTGATCTAATCGAGAGTGTCATTCCCGAACCTCGCGCCGAACTCAGCCCTTATGCTCCACGTATCCTCACCGTCAAGATCAACGTAGAAAGCATTGGCGCGGTTATCGGTCAGGGTGGCAAGACTGTGCGCGGCATTCAAGAAGCCACCAACACAGTCATTGAAATTGCTGAAGACGGGTTGGTCTCGATTGCCAGTGTGGACGCCGCCGGAGCCGAACGTGCCCGCGACATGATTTTGGGATTGATCGAGGAACCCGAACCCGGACGGATTTACACCGGCAAGATTACCCGCATCGAAGATTATGGTGCGTGGGTCGAATTCCTACCCGGCACGGATGGCATGGTTCACATCAGCCAGCTTTCCGATATGCGCGTCGAACGTATCCGCGATGAATTCCATGTTGGCGATGAAATCATGGTCATGGTCACGGATATTGACCGGGGTTCTGGAAAAGTGCGCCTCAGCCGACAAGCTGTTCTCGAAGGCTGGACGCTTGAAGAAGCCCGTCAAAATGACCGGGGCATCGGTGGCGGCGGTGGTCGCAGTGGCGGCGGTGGCGGAAATCGCGGTGGCTACGGCGGTGATCGTCGCGGCGGCGGTGGCGGTGGTGATCGTCGTGGTGGCGGCGGTGGCAACTACGGCGGAAATCGCGGCGGCGGTGATCGAGATCGCGGCCCCCGTAATTAAATTTTGCATCTCATATCAAGAGGCTCATTATCAAATGAGCCTCTTTTTGTTTGTTAAGCTAGGCTGTGAGGACTTAAATTGATAAATTGCTCTAAGAATTGCGTATAATTGTCTGCAAGATAGATACATTCTTGAGGAGTATAAGTGATAACAATAGAATTTTTCTCTACGGAAGAATTCCCAAGCTTAATTGCCCAGAAGCCACCCCAGTAGTTATAGTCCCCGAAAACAAAATAAGCATCATAATCTTGAAAAAAATTATCATCCTCTGAGGGATTTCCAAAAATCTCCCAAACTGGCTTTATATCATCTAATGCCCATAAGTGACTCATATCAAATGACATGGTTGAGCCGTTACATTTCAGCAGGTATTGCCTGAAGTCAGCAGAGAACTTGATTCCAAACCATTTTTCAAAATCGTCTATTTCATCTGGCTGTGCTGGTTGATTTAACTCAACCCCTTCTGCGAGACATTTTTGACGTAGTTTCTCTAGAAGTTCCTGCATGATTAGTTCTCCTCCTAAAATAATACCAAATTTTGATAAATGTTCGGATAGCACGTGATAACGGCTAATTATTATCAACGGCAATCTTCGCAGAAGATTACCTAGTGATAATGTTGATTATCACGAATAAAATATTTATACCTTAAATCGGCGAAAAAGGGCAGGGAAATCATCACCGGGGCGTGTAAAATCCGTAGCACCAAATTCAGCCCAATTTTCTACACTAACACCAACCCTATAAAATCAATCCACACAAAAAGAGGCATCCAAAAATGTCCGCCGCACGTCTGATTTTTTCTACCGGGTCACTCTACACCCACGACATAGCGTATTGTTATGAAATTGCCGCCGAAGCCGGATGTGATGGCATGGAGGTTATGTGTGACGAGCGCTGGTGTACCCGCGACCCCAGCTATCTTAAAAAACTCAGTCAAACCTATGGCCTGCCGACACTTGTATTACATACCCCGTTCAGTGTTCATCTAATGGGTTGGCAAAATCGGGGCGATCATCTAGGCCGGATTCACCAAACCCTCAAGTTAGCTGAAGAGATTGAGGCAGAGGCGATTGTTATCCATAACCCGCCGAGTATCTATCGTTCCGCGCTCGAAACACCAAGCCGCCGCTACTGGCTTCCGTGGAAGACCCCATTTAAATCAGTCAAAAATTGGATCGAAAACGAACTGCCCGCCTACCAGAAGACAACTCCGATTAAAATCGCGGTGGAAAATGTGCCAACGGTCAAAATTATGGGTCTTAAAACCGATCCGCACTATTGGAAAGGCATCGAGCAGTGGGCCAATTTGAATGAATATCTGACCCTCGACACCACACATTGGGCCACCCACGACGTAAAACCACTTGAAGCCTATGAAGCGGCGAAGGGGCGTGTCTGGCATGTCCACTTGAGCAATTACAAAGATGGTCGAGAACATCGGCTGCCCCATCAAGGCGAACTGGATTTGGCGGGCTTCCTACAAAGGCTGTCACAGGATAATTTTGCGGGGACGGTGTGTCTGGAACTCTACCCTGATTCGCTTGGCTTCCAAAATGATGCAATCATCCGCCAAAATCTGAAGGATAGTGTGGCCTTTTGCCGCCAGCACCTCAATTAACAAATAAGGAGGCTTTGCGACCTCCTTATTGTCAGATCAATCAGTTCAGGGTAGTAGATTTGTCTATCCTAGATTCAGCACGGTGGCTTTAGCCCCGTGTTTTATTAAATTCTCTCTGCCCCTATCCCAGCAACTTGCCGAGATTATTCCAGACTTGGAAAATCACACGTTGGGCAAATTCAGGCCAATTTTCACCGGGCAGGACAGGTGGGAACATCTTGGCCCCCGGTTGGTCAAACACATTGCCATACCCCGTCGTATCCCACAGAATATCCGACCCCGGCAGGCCCGCATCAGTCACTTCCTCACTGGGGTCATACCCGTTATTTTTGAATTCGTTGTCATAGACACGGTTATATTCCGAATACGGCCCAATGTCGCCAATCTCGTTTTCTTCGTAGGCTTGATACAGCGACACAATCGCCAACCCGCCACTTCGATTATTTTCGATGCGGTTGTTATAAAACTCGGAGTGGTCGGTTGCCATCACCAAAATACCCGTTCCAACAGGCACATCTCCCACAATGGAACCGGGGGTGGCGTCGTCTTTGCTGCGATTGTTGTCATGCACATAGTTGTCGTGGACTTTGATATTTTCCGACACCCGCGAATGGAGATTGGGCAGTAGGAATACTAAAATTCCACCGACATTATTCCATGACTCATTATCATATACGTCAGCATTCACCGAATTTTCAATTTCAATACCGGTCAGGTTGTCATAGGCCAGATTGTTGCGCACCACAATATCCTGCGATTGGCCGACATAAATGCCAGCGTCGGTGGCTTGGGTCACAACGGTACATTCCACTAGGACATTGTTGCTCCGAACGGGGTACACACCATACAAGCCTGTGTTGGCGGTGAACAGATGTCGCAACGTCACCCCGCGCACCCCTTCCACCAATACCCCGTTGCCCGTGAAATTGCGTGCCACAAAATATTCCATGTGGAAATTGTTGCCAGATGCGATCACCCCGTCGGTTAAGTCGCGTACCCCGTCACCATCAATATCACCTTCCAAAATCGGCCAATTGGGGGCGGCATCGCCTTCGGGCCACATTTTTTCGGGGGATTGAATGGGGCAACTATCCGGTTCATCCACCATGCCACGCAGGGTGATGTCGCTCAAATCAATCAACACACGCTCTCGATAAATCCCCGGCGGAACCAAGATGGTATCGCCCGGCACAGCGCAATCTACCGCCTGTTGAATGGTCTGGCCCTCTCGCACCGTCACCGTCTTAGCGGCATCATCCCGCTCACAGCTAGGTCGGTCATTCGGCTCGGATTGCACTTGCGCCAAGACCTCACGGGCTGGATTGTCCATCGGTTCAACCAAATTTTCCGCGCCGGAGGGCACACTGGTCGGAATGATAATGCGTCCGTCTTCATCCACATAATTCAACCCTTCCCGCAAATCTTCGGGGATGGTCTCATCCGTCAGTGAATAAAGGAACGCGACAATATCGGCCTTTTCTTGGTCGGACAGTGTGAACCCCGGCGCGACAAACCGATCTACTTCTGCCCCTTCAAAACCAACCCCACGCCCCGCACCCTTGCTGTAAAAATCAATGATGTCTTCCAGCGAGGTATAGTAGCCGTTGTGCATATACGGGCCACTCAGTACCACATTGCGCAGTGTCGGAATCTTGAAGGCATAGGGTTGACCGTCTGGGTAAGCATCCGCCACGCCCCGGTCATCCGTCCCATTATCGGGCACGCCAATCACCTTAAAATTTTCATCTACAAAGGCGGGCAGGGCATGACATTCAAAACAGCGTGTCCCCGCCGAACGAAAAATGCCTAAGCCGCGCCGCTGTTGGGTGGTCAGGGCATCAAAATCCCCTGCCACGTATTGGTCAAAGGCCGAGTCATTGCTCACTAGGGTGCGTTCAAAGGTCGCAAGAGCGGTAGCGATGTTATCCGCCGTGATACCATCGTCAAATAAGCTCTCGAATTGGGTCTGATAGGCTTCAATCGCTTCTAGTTCAGTGACCAACTCCTCAAGGTCTTGGTTCATCTCATTTTCAGCCGTCAGTGGGACAATCAACTGCTCCTCAAGGCTGCTGGCCCGACCATCCCAGAAAAATGAGTCGCTATAGGCCACGTTCCACAGCGTCGGCACATTGCGGGTCAGTTCTTGGCCCTCTGGCCCCATCCCAGTCGTCTGCCCATTGCTAAAGCCCATATCGGGGTGATGGCAGTTAGCACACGCAAAGTTGTTATTGCCAGACAGCACCGGGTCAAAAAACAATTGATAACCCAGATTGGCAATCGCGGGGTCTACTTCACCATTGGGTTGAGGCCATTCACGTTGCAAGCCTGTCCACGACGGCTCAATATTATTGGCCCCTACACCCCAATCAGCCTCGGCGATTTTGGCATCTTCCTCAACTGGCAGCAAGGCTAACACGACGACAGACATAATACAGAGGTCAACCAGAATAAATAAAACCCATGCCCAACAGGGTACGCGGCGCTTTTTCATCGTCGGTGACTCATTCGACATCATAAATTCAATTCCCCCTTATAGCTCAAAAATTTATTTAATGGCAAAACCTGCAATATGCGGCGCAACCGGGCCTTCCGGCATACGGAAATGCTCGATTTGCACCTCACTAAACCCAGCGGCCTCAATCGCTGTCCATGTCTCACGGTTAAGATTACAGCCATCTCCAAACCATTTCCAAGCCGGGTTTAGAATTCCTTGATAGCGGCGCAAACCCGATCCATGCGGTGCGGCGACATGCTCAAAAAAAACAAATCGCCCGCCCGGTTTTAATACCCGCACGATTTCGGCAAGGATACGGGACTGACTCGGCACGGAACACAAAACCAACGTGCTGACCACATGATCTACGCTTGCGTCTTGGGCTGGCAACTTTTCACCCTCTAATACACGCAGTTCTACCTGAAAGCCTAAACGTTCGGCTTGTTGGCGCAGATAGGAGTGCATATGTGGGTTTGGCTCAACCCCAATCCAACGAATACCAGAAGGGAAATAGGCCAAATTGGGGCCAGCGCCGGGGCCAATCTCCAAAACCGTTCCTGATATATCTTTAAATAAGCGGCGTTTGTGAGAAATGGTCAGTTCATCGTCTTGGACTCGGGCCATAAAATAGGCAAACAGGCGTTTCCGTAGTCCCCTTTTTTCCACCCCTGTCATAGTTGATTCCCCTAATCTAACGTCATCAGATAGGCCACCAGATAGTTGACATCATCGGACGTTAATTGATTTGCAAAGTTCTGCTGCATCATCCCTTCCGCGAAATCCGGCACCGTGAAGTCGTTAGGATAGAGAATAGACTCGCGGATATAATCCTCAGCGGAAAGCCCTTCAATACGAGTGGCCGCGCGGGTGGCTATCCCCTCCAACGATGGCCCAACGACCACACGATCCCCTTTGATGGCATGGCAGGTCGCGCAATGGGTCTTAAAAACCTGCTCCCCGCGTCCCGCATCTGTATTGGGGTCTAGTCGTGATTCTGAATTTCCTCCACTTTTCTTATCCCCGCCGCATCCCACCAAAAGGCCTAAACAAAAAACTGCAAGCAACAATAATTTACGCATCTTTTCCAGATGCTCCCTCCTTTCCTTTAGCGATGGTTATTGTACCGGAGTGTCTACGAGAAACAAAAACAGCCCCGGGGTTGCCGAGGCTGCTTTTGATAAGATCGTCAGAATTACAGTGATTGGATGATGCTGGAGAACACGTTACCAATGGCGGGGCCGAGCACGACCAAGATGATGATCACGACGACGGCGACCAACACGAGGATCAACGCATACTCAACGAGACCTTGACCTTTTTCACGCGGTAAATACAGCATTGGATAGGACTCCTGTTTCAATAAAATTGAATGATAGAATAAAGTATACCCTAGACAAAAATTAAAAATCAACGAATGTTGAGAATCTTTACGAATCTTTAACACCTCAAAACAAAAACAGCCCCGGGGTTGCCGAGGCTGCTTTTGATAAAATCGTCAGAATTACAGTGATTGGATGATGCTGGAGAACACGTTACCAATGGCGGGGCCGAGCACGACGAGAATGATAATCACGACGACGGCGACCAACACGAGGATCAACGCATATTCAACCAGACCTTGACCTTTTTCACGTGGGAGATACAACATGTTGAAATGCTCCTATTGCATAATTGCTGATGATGAGTTGAGTATATCATCTAACTTGCGTAAAAATCAATACAATTTTCATGAATATCTTATGAATTTCTTCAGCCTAGAATATTTCATTCCCCCAACCGCCACGCCAATGCACTCCACCGTCGTGCTACCTCATTATTATTGACAGCAATCGCAATGGCTTTGCGTGTGCCAACCAACACCACCATTTTCTTGGCACGGGTGATCGCGGTATACAACAAATTGCGCTGCAACATCATATAGTGCTGGGTCAAAATCGGCATCACCACGACTGGGTATTCGGCTCCCTGACTTTTGTGGACAGAAATAGCAAAGGCATGAACCAATTCATCCGCTTCCAACCAATCGTACATCACCAAACGCCCATCAATCGTCACATTCAGTACATGCTCTTGCATATCAATGCTGTGGATGCGCCCAATGTCGCCGTTAAAAACCTCTTTCTCATAATTGTTGCGGGTCTGCATCACCTTATCCCCGACCCGAAACAGTCGTCCCGCCAGTAATTTTTCGGCCTTGCGTCCCGGTGGATTTAGCCGCTGTTGCAAGGCATCGTTGAGCGCATTCACCCCAATTTTGCCCATATACATCGGGGCCAGCACTTGAATTTCATCCAGCGGGTCGTGCCCGAACTTTTGTGGCACGCGGTTCTGCACAATGTCTACCAATAATTGAGCGGCTTCTTGGGGGTCTTCTTCCGCAAAGAAGAAGAAATCATGGCTGTTGTTGCTGGTATCGGGGGTTTGACCATGATTGATGCGATGGGCATTTTGAATAATCATGCTGCCCCCCTCCTGCCGAAAAATCGTTTCCAAGACACTCACTGGGCAAATCGCACTACGAATGATGTCGCGCAGCACATCACCCGCACCCACGCTCGGCAGTTGATCTACATCCCCCACCAACAACAGATGGGTTTCGGGCCGAATCGCTTTCAACAGGTTATAAAACAGCACCAGATCAATCATCGAGGCTTCATCTACTACCACTAAATCGGTATTGAGTGGGTTATCCTCGTTATAGGTAAATCCCTCAGCCGGAGCAAATCCCAAGAGGCGGTGAATGGTTTGGGCGGGCTGTCCAGTGGCTTCTGATAAACGTTTGGCCGCACGTCCGGTGGGGCTGGCGAGTTTAAATTTATGCCCGGTGCTTTCCAAAATGCCGATAATCGTGCGGAGCGTGGTGGTTTTGCCTGTGCCGGGGCCACCCGTCAAAATCGCCACCTTGTTGGTCAACGCCATATGCACGGCGCGTTTTTGCTGTTCGGAAAGTGATACGCCGCCCTCGCTGGTGATGTTGGCAATCAACATGTCCCATTTCCCCGGTGGCATCAGGCTCAATTTTTGCAGGCGACTGGTCGTTGTATCCATCATACGATGGAGGCGCGTGGCAGCCCCTTTCTCGCTGTAATACATCGCGGCGTGGTAGACCACTTGGGTCGGTGTTTCGGCCTCACCGATAGGCAAATCCTCCAAAAACACCTCGCCTAAATTACAAAGCCGATTGAGCGCCTCATCCAATAACGCCTCCTCAACTTCGAGCAATTCGGCTGCAACCTTGAGCAGTTCCCCGGTTGGCATAAACACATGCCCGTTATTGGTAGCTTCGTTAAGCGCATACACCAAACCTGCCGTCAAACGAGTGGGGGCATAAATTGGCAGGCCCAGTTCGCGTGCCAATTTATCCGCCGTTTTGAATCCAACCCCATAAATTTCTTTGACCAGATTATAGGGGTCTTGCTGTACCCGCTGAATTGAATCATCCCCATACGTTTTGTAGATGCGGAGGGCCAGCGATGTATTGAGGCCATGCCCTTGCAGAAAGATCATCACCTCTTTGATGGTGCGCTGTTCCTGCCACGCTTTGGCGACTAATCCAGCTTTATGTTTGCCCACCCCCGGCACGTCCCGCACTTTTTCTGGCATCCGGTCTAAGACATCTAAGGTCTCCGTACCGAAAAAATCCACGATCTTTTTGGCGGTCTTGTCCCCCACACCGCGAATCAGGCCGCTACCCAAATAGCGTTGAATCCCCTCGATAGTGGCGGGCCGCAATTGGGTGACGGTTTCGGCCTTGAACTGCTGCCCATGTACGGGGTGATTTGTCCACTGACCCGTAAAGCGCACCCGTTCGCCCGGTTGCAATTCTGGCATGGTGCCAACTACCGTCATTAAGGTATCTCCCCGCCGATTGAGAGGGGGTTGATCCGGGGCAAGCCGCAGCACACAGTAGCCTGTATCGGTGCTGTAGTAGGTGATTCTCTCGATATTGCCTTCAAGCGAATTTTCAGTAATCATGCCCTGTATCCTTAAACCCGTGTCCTGTCACATCATAGCTGATTGAACGGGGGTTGCGCTATCCCTATTGGTCGTTATAGTTGAATCGCACTCGTCCAATTTCGGGAGTATCCATGTCACAACAATCCTTTGCGGACGGCTATATCAAATGGCTGCGTTCGCATGTCGGCCACCAACTTATTTATCTGGTCTATACCAATGCTTTTGTATTTGACGAAGAAAACCGCCTGCTGGTTCAAGAGCGTTATGATTTTGATTGGGTCAGCGTGCCGGGTGGTGCATTGGAACCGCATGAAAGCCTACTAGATTGTGTGCGCCGCGAAACCTTTGAGGAGACGGGTATTGAGTGTACCGTTGAACGCTTGATCGGCGTTTACAGCCATCCGCGTTATAACCTGCTCTATCCCAATGGCGATCAGGTACAGCAGTGGGGTGCTGCCTTTGTCTGCCGTGCCGCGTCCGGTGATATTAAGGTAGATGGACGCGAAACGCTCAAGGCCAGTTTCCGCCCTGTCGAAGAAATCCGCCACCGCCTGCCGATTCACTATCAAGAAATGCTGCAATTTATTGAAACCCATCCCGATCAAGCCCACGTCGAAGAAGTCTATTTTGGGCCGAATGGTCGTCCTTTTTATTCCACCATGCGCCAATATGTTGGTCAGGCTCAACTCATTTTGCCGGGGGTGTCGGCAGCTGTTTTTAACGAAAAGGGTGAATTGCTGGTTGCCCATCAGAAAAAACGGAATTTTTGGGACATCCCCGGTGGCCTTGCTGATTTGGATGAAAGCAGCAGCGCCACTGCCGTCCGTGAAACCCGCGAGGAAACGGGCCTTGAAGTACGGCCTGTCCGACTGCTCAGTGTATTAAGCGACCCCACGTTATTGAGCGGTACGCTATCTAATGGGGACGAATTTCGCGGGGTAGATTTGGTCTTAGAGTGTCGCATCATTGGGGGCGAAATGCGGCCCGATGGGGTTGAGGTAGATCAGGTCGCCTTTAAACCCATTGATGAACTGATTGCCCAACCCAATCTACGGCCCTTTAATCGCCAGCGCTTGTTGGATATTCTTAACCGCGACAATGGCCCATTTATCAACTAATTTGCAAAGGAAAAATCATGATGTCACGCGAAGTCATCAAAACCACCGGAGCACCCCCCGCTTTAGCCGCCTATTCGCAAGGGATCGTTGCCAGCGGCAAATTTGTCTTCATGGCCGGGCAGTTGGGACTCGACCCCGAAACGAAACAACTAGTTGAAGGCGGTGTCGAAGCCCAAACCGAACGCGCCATTCTTAACCTTAAGGCCGTATTGGAGGCCGCCGGGTCATCGCTAGAAAATGCCGTCAAGGTGACAGTGTTTTTGCACAACATAAACGATTTTGCCGCCATGAACAGCATCTACATTCGCTATTTCCCCGCCAATCCACCCGCCCGTTCTGCGTTTGGTGGCAATGATCTGCCCCTCGGCGGCTTGGTCGAAATTGAATGTATCGCCGTCGTGCCCGAATAGCTTTGACATCGAAAAAGCCCACTAGTGAATAATCATCAGTGGGCTAAATCTAATAAAAACGAGGTGTACTTAAACGTCATCAACCTCTACTACAAATTTGGCAAGCAAGGCATCCGTAACTTCAAATGGACTCAGAAGGATTTTGGCGTATTCTAGCTTTTCGTCAAAAGTCCACTGTTGCCATAAATCACTTATACGAGCATATTCCAACATTGATTGCCACGTTTCTTTTGCAGGGTCAAGTTTTAGTGCTTTCCACAATTCCGCTTGTTGGGGATGACCTCGCTGTATTTCCATCTGAGCTAATGACGCAACAATCTCTCGCAGCATTTCCGCGATAAAAGGACTACCAACTAAAACCGGATCCGCCGGATTCTTTGAAAACTTTACCAGCATGAGGGCCTTATAAAGTGCTAAAAGTTTGTAGTAGTCGCTTACCTGAAAAATCACCCCCATGAGTCAAGCTCGAAAGTCTAATACGACCCGCTGTAATACACATACACTGAGCCACTCCCCAGCCAATCCCACAGCCATGCCGCGTCACTAACCGTCAAATTTACACAGCCGTGACTCTGCCGATAACCAAATCCATTGTGCCAATATGTCCCATGTAAGCTGATTTCGCCATCAAAATACATGGCATACGGCACATTTTCGAGGCGATAGGCATCTTCACGGCCTTCCGCCCCGCTCATCGGCGCATTAATTTGGCGGCCATAGACATGGAACACCCCAGCGCGGGTATCCCATCCCGGCAATCCCGATGAAATCAGTGTCGCAAAAACGGGTGTGCCGCCTTCATAGGCAATCAACACCTGCTCATACAGGTCAATCCCGACCCAACGCGCTCCTACACCACTGGGGGGTGCGATTGGGCTGTAAATGCCCATCATGGTTTGGGCCACCCATTTATAGGGGCCAACCAGATACCACGCGAGGCCATCCACCACCTGCACGGCGTATATATTGACCACACTGTAGCGACCAACGCGGCGTTCTTCTAATTGGACGGGTGCGCCACCCGGCACTTCTGATGCAAAATGGGTGCGTAAAATCCACCCCCATGGCATGGCAGGCGCTCCGGTAATGACCACCCCGCGAAAATAGGAGGGGTCAATTTTGGTTAAATGGCGCTCGTGCATCCATTCGCCGGGGTTGATTTCGACCCACGGCCCTACATGCTGACGCGGTGTAATAAACTGGTAGCCGTCCATGATGCTGTACAGCACTTTGGTTCCACCATAGGGGCCATCATAAACCACCGCTGGCGTAATCTCGACACGCAAAAATTCATAACCCGCAACCACGCCCATATTGACCCCAATGGTTTCGACGGGTGGGCCGGGCAGCGCCGCCATATACCCCTGACAATCCGGCCCATTGGGGTCAGCATCACAAGGGCCAGCAAAAGCACTCATTTTAATTTCGGGCTTATCCACTGCATAAGCCGCCGTATTCACCACAAAAATCGCTATAAGGCACAATAGGACTATAAAGCGCAACCATAATTTCCGATTCATCACCACACTCCATTCCAATAAGGTCTATGAAGGCAAAAATCCTACCGCATTTATCGCAAATTGCATCTGTACGAATACTCTACGTTTCTTGGTTACGTTTCGGTGGTGTCTTCATCGTTGAGGATTTCATCTAAATTAAAAGAACCAAATTGTGCCGTCTGAAATAAATTATCAGCGGATTTAGGTGGACGTTCATCCTCAATGTTGATAACCACCAATTTTTCCAGCGGGACGGTGCTTTCATCCAATACGGCCTTGACCACTACCACGCTGATATTATCTTCCCCGCCCCGTACATTAGCGAGGTCAATCAGTTCTTGAGAAATGGCTTCTGGATCGCCGACCCGCTTGACAATTTCGCCAATTTCATCGCCTTCCAAATGCCGTGTTAGTCCATCAGAACACAAGACGAGGCAGTCTCCCGCCTTAAGATATTGGGTATATAAATCAGCCTCAACCGCGTCCACCTGACCGAGTGCCCGATACAACACACTCCGCATCGGATGAATACTGGCTTGTTCACGGGTGATATGCCCGGACGCCACCAATACTTCCACAAAGCTGTGGTCATCGGTAATTTGATGCACCCACCCATGTTCACCGTCTATCAGATAGGCTCGGCTGTCGCCAATGTGCGCCACGATAATGCGATTGCCACGTACAAACGCCATCGTTGCGGTGGTGCCCATACCCTGATAGCTCTTATCTTGGCTAATTTTATCCAAGACGGCTTCATTGGCATGATGCAGGGCATCCCGCAATTTTTGTTGGACTTCTTCCTCGGTCAGTTCCTGCAAAATCTCACTGCCGCGTAGTGCCCCAGTGAAGTCCGCCTGTACCGCTTCTTTCGCCAAACGACTGGCTTCTTCGCCTGCTGCTGCCCCTCCCATGCCGTCTGCGACCAGCGCCAAAATAACCCCGCTGCGTGCCCAGATGCCCACATTGTCTTCGTTGTTGGAGCGTACTTGCCCCACGCTCGAACGGGCACTCGTCAGCAAACGCAGTCCATAATGTTCATCTGGCACCATCAACGCCGCACCGCACCGCGGACAGACATCGGCAGTTGGCAAATTATCCATACCACAGCGCAGGCACTTTAAAAAATCATGATATTGTGCTGCCAGTTCTTTGGTCGCTTTGGCATCGGCCAGTTCTTGAATCGAAGGGGGGATACCCAACTGTGGATCGGTATCCTTAACATCAAATTCAATTGTGTCATCCAAATCAGTTTGGTGGCGCGGTTTCATGCCCTTAATCGGTTTGTTTTGCTCCAGCGCCGTTCCACACTCAAAGCAAAAAACAGCCCGTTTCAGATTGACATAACCACAGTGAGGACACACATTGTCTGCCATAGGAATGACCCTTGAACTCTCTTTAAGATATTTTGGCAAAAATCGTTGTCGGTTATTCTACTGTTCGGAATTGGTCGAATCGCTTGGTGTCGCCTCGGTTGAATTCTCAATGAGATGAGCATTGACAGTGATTTCTGCGGCCATTTCACTGCTGCCAATTTGTTCTGGGAAATTGACCCCAAAATCCTTCAAATCAATGATCGGCGATGTCTTGATTGTCAAAACCCCGTCTTGAAGGCTCATGGTTGCGTCCACTGTATAATCCTTGACGACCCCACTAATTTCCAACTGGCCCACCAATTTAATCGGCTGTTCGGCAATCGTAGCGGAATCTTCAAACGTTTCCGTGCTTGTCGCAACAAACCGCCCATAGGGATATTCGTCTGCTTTGAGGCCCGCTTTGAGGACAAAATCAATAAACTCACCCGATTCCGTCTTGGTGCTTTGTCCATCCATTTGCAGATTAACTTCCAACTGACGTTTCCCATCGGAGGTCGGCTTCAAAATCAAGTTTTCGCCGCTAATATCAATCGTGCCGTGAATACGCTCCAAAATCGTGAATTTCAGTTCCGAATTTTCTTGAGTAACGGCATAGATTTGGGCTTGTGGGATGGGTGTCGCAAATTGCAGCTTGTTTTCTTTGGCCTCTACGTCGCGGATAAAAAACCAATAGACCACGAACAAAATGGGCAGCAAAATAATTAGCGCACAGCCGCTAAAAAGCCGCCCTCGCCTGCGTTTGGATCGAGGCAGTGTCTTCGGTGAGTTTGAATAGGTCATGTCGATGTTCCTGCATAAGAAAAGTAATTTGGCTTTAACCGTTTGAGACAATTATAAGGCAAAGGCGAATGGAAAACACAATTTTGGATTGAATTCAAACCTTGACTGCCTAACCCCCAACTGCTATGATTTGCGCGGCTTGAAAACTGAAAATACCTTTGCCACAGACAGCAGGTGCGCCAGAAAATACGGTGCTTAAATCCACAGCCCGCCGAGGTAAAGACCATATACAAGAATTTTATGGGTCTTTGCGGGTTGTCTGCAAAGACCTTTTCATTGGGCAAGGGATTGAATTTTTTCGAGAGCCAAATTTTAACGGGAAGGAGGAAAAAGACCTTGCCACTCAATAAAGATCGCAAAGAAGAAATCGTTGCCGAGTATGTTGAAATGCTCAAACGGACACAGGGCTTGATTGTGACCGAATATCGCGGCATGAGCATGGCACGCTTTGACACTCTACGGAGCAAATTGCGTGAAGCCGGGGCCAGCTATAACGTCACCAAAAACACCCTTTTCAAGATTGCCCTCAAAGAAGTGGGGATGGCAGTCCCAGAGGATTTGCTATCTGGCCCTGTCGCGGTAGGCTTTGCGTACAAAGACCTGCCTTCAACGGTGAAAGCCCTGATTGACGCCACCAAAGACAACGAACTGCTGATCTTGAAAGGCGCGATTGCACAAAAATCCGTCTTTAAGGAAGGCCAGTTGAAGACCTTGTCCGAACTGCCGTCACTCGATCAACTGCGGGCATCGCTTATCGGGATACTTACCCAACCCATGTCGTCGCTGGTCAGTCTGCTCGTACAGCCCCAGCGTGACGTGGTTGGTATCGTCGCAGCCTATGTTGAAAAACACGGCGGCTCCGAAGCGGCCTAATGTAAACCTAGCTAATTTCAAAGTTTTAACCTATCTATAAGGAGATTAATCATGGCCGATCTGGCTAAAATTGTAGACGAACTGAGCAGCCTGACCATTTTGGAAGCTGCTGAATTAAAGACGCTGTTGGAAGACAAATGGGGCGTGACCGCCGCTGCGCCAATGGCGATGATGGCTGCCATGCCAATGGGTGGTGTTGCGGGTGGTGGCGAAGCTGCTGCTGAACCCGTCGAAGAACCCACCGAATTCAACGTGATCCTGAAGGACGCTGGCCCCAAGAAGATCAACGTCATCAAGGTCATCCGCAGCTTGACCACCCTCGGTCTGGCCGAAGCGAAGGCTGCTGCCGAAAATCCCGGCACGCTGTTGGAAGCCGTCTCCAAAGAAGCCGCTACGGACGCCAAATCCAAGCTGGAAGCCGAAGGCGCCGTTATCGAAGTCAAACCTGCGTAATTGTTACGCTCGAAGGGGCAGGGCAATATACAGTTCTCCCCTTCCTCCTCTTCTGCTCTCTCATTCCCTCCCTATTCCCACCGTTCTTTCACACTCCAGTTCCCCATCTCGCCACACCCTTGCACAAGACGCTATAATGGTATCACTCATTATTCGCTAGGCTGATTATTTGTTGAGGGATTTTGTGATTTCTGATCAGACCAAACGTGAGCAGCCGGTTTCACCCTCGCTCTATACCGAAGAGTATTTCACTACCGCTTGTGAGGGCTTCGATGAATATCTCACCACCGAAGGTCAACATCTTTCGCGCCGATTAAAAGCGGCCTTTGCGCTGGCTGCTGTTGAACCGGGCATGAAAGTCTTGGATGTGGGCTGTGGGCGTGGTGAAATCTTGCTCCATTGCGCCAATCTGGGGGCCGATGCCTATGGTATTGATTATGCACCCGTTGCCCTACAACTCACCAAAAAACTTTTGGATAAAGATGAAACCGTCAAACCCGGCAAAATTGGGGTGTCGCTGGCCGACGCCAAACATTTGCCTTTCCCCACAGCCCATTTTGACCGCGTGTTGATGTTTGATGTAGTAGAACATCTCCATCCATGGGAACTACACCAAGCCATGTTGGAAGTTCACCGTGTATTAAAACCGGATGGTCGCTTTATCATCCACACCGCTCCCAATATCTGGTATGACCGCTATGCCTATCCGGTGGTGCGCCAATTCCGTCGTTTGACAGGGCAGGGTGAAAAATATCCCAAAAATCCCCGTGCTTTTTTGGTGGATCATAACCAAGATGTGCATGTGAATGAGCAATCTTGGCACAGCATGAAACAAGCGTTACGGGCAGCGAGCTTTGAAGCCAAAGTGTGGCTAGATTCGCCACCCCAACATCGTCATGAAAATTTCGTTTTGGCGGCAGCGCGAGTGGTGCTGTTTAATTGGCCTCCCATGCGCTGGTTTTTCCAACGCGAAGTTTTTGCGGTGGCTGCCAAAATATAGTCTTGAGGAGTATTCATGCCCCGGGATAAGCGAACGGTTGACGAACTCTCCATTGAAGAATTAGAGCAAATCCTCGCCATCCGCAAACGCGAAGAACGGATGAAACGGTTCCGCGATGGGCAGGGCAAAGACCGCTTGATGGCGATTCCCCTGCCAACTTCGGGTATAGAGCATACCGATGACGCCGATGATATACCCCCACACGCGCTCATCGCCCCTGCACCAAGCGGTGTGGTGTTGCAGCAGCATGAAGCCTCGGCTCTTGTACCAGCGCCATCAGTCCCTATCACCTATGACATCACGGCGGAAAAACCCCATTTCGAAGATGACTTTCTTGAATCGGATGAAGTCATGTTTATCGAGGAAAAACCCAAACCTGCCCCGCCCAAAAATCGGGTGGTCAAGGTAACAACGCCGGAAGCCCATCCACAAAAAGAGAAATGGCGCGTCATTGCCAATCGTGGCTTGTTAGTGGTCGAGGTGTTCGCGTTTGTCGGTCTGATGTATGTCTTGTACCGGGCTTTCATCGGCCTCGACATCATTCAAGACAACACCAACAAAACTCAACAGGAATATGAAGCCGCTGTCAATGAGCGACATGCAACCTCAACGCCCTTGCCAGAACTTTACCCATCCTTGCTTGTTTTACCGGGAGGGCACACCAGCGACGGGCAATTTAATGAAAATGAGTTGGTGCAGGTCTTAAATGCGAAGCAAGTCCCAGCGTTCATCCAAAATGATGTCATTCAACAAGCTCGGTTCGCACCCGTTCAAAGCGCACCACCCAGTCTCCAAGCGCCTGTTTCAATCACAATTCCGAAGTTGAATATTAACAACGCTAGTATTTTTAGCGGGGATGACTGGGAAACGCTTAAAAAAGGCATCGGGCATATGCGGGGTAGTGGTCTCCCCGGCAGCGAACAAAATGTCGTATTGACGGGCCATAATGATATTTATGGTGAGATTTTTAGATATTTATCTACCCTAGAGGTTGGAGACTTGATCTATCTCCGTGCCGGGGACGGCCAAGAATATACTTATCAGGTTGCGAGTGCCCAAGAGGTATTACCAACGGAAATTGATGTGTTGCAGCCAGATCGTGGGGCCATCGTGACCTTAATTACCTGTCATCCCTATCAAGTAGATACTCGCCGTTGGGTTGTCACGGCAGAACTGGTACAATAGCGCCGCTTATTGTGGAATAGAAAGAACAAGATTATGGCTAAAAAGCAAACAACCCGGAAGCCAAATATTTCTGCTGAAACACTGGAACGTGCTCGTCGTGAAATGGCGGGGGGTGCTCCCGTTGTCTCGACCCCAACCCCCAATCAAACATCGGTCAAAAGCAGCGTTGGTCAAAACAAAAATGACAATGTGATCATCCGCTCCTCCTCCAAAAAACGCACCATGAGCCAAGAAGAACTCTCGCATGAATATGGTTATGTTCTGCAAGACCTTCGCAGCATGGGGGTATTGGCATTTGCCCTATTCATCGGCATGGTGGTGGTATCTCTGATTATCAACCAGATTGCCTAAACAAAAAGGATGGGCAGCATACCCATCCTGTCATATTTCCTATTGATTTCAATCGTTGATGAGAGAGCTATTTGCTCACCTGTGGCTCCGGTTGGGCAAAATACATCTTGCCCGCGCTGCTAAGGATATAGCGTGTAATACGGGCTGGAATGGTACGGTCACGATAACGTTTACCGCCCTCAACGACCACCATTGTGCCATCAATCAAATAGCCCACCCCTTGATCTTCTTCACGGCCTTCTTGAATGATATGCAGATTAATCACCTCACCCGGCAGATAAACGGGTCGTAGTGCCATCGCCAAATCATTGATATTGAGCACCGACACCCCCCGCACCGCCGCGACCTTGTTCAAGTTAAAGTCGTTGGTCATGATCGGGATGTTGCGTTCGGCAGCCAGCATCACCAATTTTTCGTCCACCGTTGCACCCTCGGCTGGCATTTCGTCAATCACCTCGACGGGTACCTTGCTTTCTTGGCGCAGTTTGTTGAGAACATCTAGGCCATGCCGTCCCCGTTGGCGTCGCAATGTGTCGCTGGAATCGGCAATATGTTGTAGTTCACGCACCACAAATTGAGGCACAATGATTTTCTGCGAGACAAACCCGGTTTGACTCAAATCCAGAATCCGTCCGTCAATAATCACATTCGTATCCAGCAGAATTTCACCGGATTGGATGGTACGGCCTAGCATACTGCCACGTCCGGCCAACCCCGCCATCGAGAACATATCTTGCCCTCGCAGCGAAAACAGAATAATGCTCAAATAGGCTGTCACCACCGCCATGATCGTCGGTAGATATTGCCCCGCCGGATTGGGCAGCATGGAAAGAGGCAGCGCCAACAATGCCGCAAAAACCAACCCTACCAGCAGCCCAAAAATAGACGTAACTAACGTCTCGGCGCGTGTCTGAATAATCGCGCGGCGTGCGGTGGCAGCTGGGCGAGTGGTGATCCAAGGGGTAATCAATAAGCCTGTGAGCGCCCCGGCCAATAAAAAGAGGAGGCTGTTCGCTTCGGATGGCAAATTCATATCATCGGCAAAACCTTCACCCAATCGTGCCCCGATGACGGCAAAGATGGTCATGCCTATCAGTCGAAAAATAAATTCAAGAGACATAGGGGAACCTCCCATTGATGTCGTCCACCGGATAAAAGGATTGGGGACGACGCTTGACATCAGTGGAGAATCATTGCTCGATAAATCAGGGTAACACTCTCTGATAAAAGGGAACTTCAGTGCATAATAAACCCACCGTAGCTCAAATCTAGCACGAAGCGGCTGTCACGTCAATGAATGTACTAATTTCGCTCTTCAAAGGATGAATATCTCATGAAAATTGTATACGCCTTGCCATTCAAAGTGCGTTATTCTATTCTTTAGACGATGCAAGAATCGTAATTTTGGAGAGACATCATCCATGTCCGAACACATTTTGGTGATTGAAGACGAAACAAATATCGCCCAATTTTTGGAGCGTGGCCTCATTTATGAAGGTTTCCGCGTGGATGTCGCCTATGATGGGCAAAGCGGTTTGTCAATTGCCCGCGACAACCCCCCCGATTTGGTCATTCTCGATTGGATGCTGCCCGGTTTAGATGGCTTGGAAGTCTGTCGCCGTTTGCGGGCCGCCAGCACTGTGCCCATTCTGATGCTGACCGCCAAAGATACCGTGCCAGATCGTGTTACGGGCCTTGACGCCGGAGCCGATGATTACCTCGTTAAGCCCTTTGCTTTTGATGAACTCATGGCGCGTGTCCGGGCTTTGCTTCGTCGCAGCATCACTGTTTCCGGCCCAGAGGTCTTGCGATTCACCGATCTAACGCTAGACACCGGCACCCACCGTGCCACTCGTGGCAGTCGGCCTATTGATTTGACAGCGAAAGAATATGAACTCCTTGAATTATTCATGCGCAATCCTCGCCAAGTCCTGACCCGCGATGTCATTTTTGACCGGGTATGGGGCTACGATTTTGGGGGTGAAAGCAACATCATCGAGGTCTATGTGCGCTATCTTCGCCAAAAAACTGAAGATGAAAACGAATCCCGCCTCATTCATACCGTGCGTGGGGTCGGTTACGTCCTTCGTGAGGATTAGCGGCAATATCAGCAGGCTCTCATCCCAAGCTAACATTCGCATGTTACTATCGTTGCAATCGCCGCCATTGGATTGCAACTGATGACCATTCGCCAGCGCCTGACCCTATGGTATTCCAGCCTATTGATCAGCCTTATCACGATCTTTGCAATCGTGGCGTTTGGCATTCTTGATCGCACCATGCGCTCACAGGTAGATAACAATTTGCTTAAGGTCATTGACCGCGTGGAAGATTGGACTGTCCACGAGGCCCTTCGGACTGATTCGGCGACGGGTGAAGTATCGTATACCATGTCCCCCAATCTGGAAACCATTGCCCCGGCGGATGTCTATCTACAAATTTGGTCAGTGGATGAGTCTAAATATCCTTTTAGCCAAAGCCCCAATCTCGCTTCACATCATGCTCCACTTGACCCCAATGGAATGCAGTCGCACGAAGTCCGAGCCATTGTCACTGGAAGCGATTCTCGATTGCGTGTCATATCAAGGCCGATTTTCTTTGAAGGCAAAATAGTGGGTTATATCCAAGCCGCTTCTACGATGGAAACGGTGGATTCAGCAACCACGTGGCTCGTCAAGATTTTGGCGCTAGAAATCTTGGTCGCGCTTATTTTGTCATTGGTGATTGGCAATTGGCTGGCACGACGGGCACTCCAACCAATCAGCAACGTCACGCGCACCGCCACTCAAATTTCCACCGAAAACGATCTCAGCAAACGCATCCCCTACGCTGGCCCACAGGACGAACTGGGTGAATTGATTACGACCTTTAACCATATGGTCGAGCGTCTGGAAACCCTTTTTAACACCGAGCGGCGTTTTGTGGCAGACGTTTCCCATGAACTGCGCACCCCGATCACTGCTATACAGGGCAACGTGGAACTTTTGCAGCGTTTTGGGCACGATCCGGCCTCACTCAAGGCCATCCACAGCGAAACTCAGCGGATGTCCCGCTTGGTCGGAGATTTATTGATGTTGGCCCAAGCCGATGTCGGGTATATGCCTTTGATTCAAGCCCATGTCCAATTGGACTCGCTTTTATTAGAGGTCTACAGCCAAACAAAGATGTTGAGCAAAGGCCATGTTCGGGTTATCGTCAGCGAACTCGACCAAACCCGCGTCTTGGGCGACCCTGACCGACTCAAACAACTTTTGATGAATCTCATCACCAACGCGCTGGCCCATACCCCCGAAAATGGTGAGATTCGGTTAACCATGCAAAAAGCCGAAAAATGGGTCGAAATCAGTGTAGCAGATACAGGGGTTGGCATCTCTGCCGAAGACCTGCCCCACATTTTTGAACGCTTCTACCGTGTAGATAAAGCCCGTTCCCGGCATGAAGGTGGTGTAGGGTTGGGCCTATCCATCGCCAAATGGATTGCGGAAGCGCATCATGGCACACTTTCCGCTGCCAGCACAGTCGGGGAAGGGACAACCTTTACCCTGCGCTTGCCCCTTCTGTTAGACCCTGAAAAAATGCTCGAACACCACGCCGAGACCGTCCCCAATTTCCCGGTCATCCGCCTAAGCCGCCACAAATCGGATAAATCGGATTCGGCCCCTTAGCTCCATATGCAGGCTGTAACCATCAATTTACAGACTTTACACTGTGTTTACAATTTGTTTACACCGCCGCGCTATGATAACAATATCCTTTCAGACGATTGTAAATGAGGAGCATCAGGTTTATGAATAGACTAATCCGACATCACCTATGGCTTAATCTTGCGGCAGCCATCACAGTTGCCATGATAGGCGTAGGGGCGATGAGTGTATATGCCAACGATCAAAATGTCACCTCTGGGGCAAACACCCAAGAAGATGACACCCGCGCCTATCTAGGGGTTCAGATTGCCAGCGGCGAAAACGGTGTCGAAGTCATGGCAGTTGACCCCAATTCCCCCGCCAACGAAGCAGGTATTGAGGTCGGCGACATCATTCAACAGGTGGATGAAACCGTCATTGACACCCCCAATCAACTTAGTGAGTACATTTCGACCAAAACGCCCGGTGATGTCGTTTCCGTAACCCTCCTGCGGGGTGAAGAAACCCTCACTGTCGAGGCCACGCTTGCCGAAGCCCCTTCTGGCGTTTCCATGCCGGGTGGAAATCGCCCCGGTGGTCGTGATGGATCAGAGGGTCGTCCCTTTGTATACGCCAACCCAATGGGCTATCAACTTGGTGTCTCATTTAAGGTAATCACCCCCGAAATCGCCGCCAGCGAAGGCCTCTCCGTTGAAGATGGGGCGCTCATTACCGAAGTGGTAGAAGACAGCCCCGCCGCCGATGCTGGTTTGCAAGTGGGCGACATTATTACCGCCGTAGATGGGGACAAAGTGGATGTGGAACACACCCTCTCGGATCGGCTCTATGCCTATGAAGCCGAAGATCAGGTAACGCTTACCGTCGTGCGTGGCGGCGAAACCATCGAAGTCAGCGCCGTGCTCGCTGCTGGTCACCCCGGCAGAATCTTTGAAGGTATGAACTTTGGGCCGAATGGGATGCCTTTTGGGAATGGCGATTTCCCGTTCGGCGACGGTCAGAACTTCCCCTTTGGCAATGACATCAAAATTCCCTTTGATGGCAGCAGACTCAGCGGCGAAATGGAAACCATTACCTGCTCCAATGAAGACGGCACGATCCAATTTCAAATGACAGTCCCGAAGGGTTTGTCCGATAGCATCAATCTGCCGGATTCGATTGACGGCGCAAACATTACCTGCGAACGCACTCCTACTGACGATTCCGAGTCTGGTTCTGGGGACGCCACCACCCCATCCACCGACACCCAGCCGTCATAAGGTGCGGAATAGCCTGTAGGGTATAAAAGGAAGCCGATTCTACAAGGAAGGGGCTTCCTTTTTGTTTTGGGAAATTTAACGCTGTAGGTAATGGCGGCCTTCCGGTCTAGTTTCAGCACGGTGGCTTTAGCCCCGTGTGCAATATTTTGTTTTTTGATAAGAACTTCATCAAAATTCCCCAAATGTCTTTGTCTCCTCGCCCACCCTTGCTATAATGAAAATAACAAATGTACCTTCGGGGCAGGGTGAAATTCCCGATCGGCGGTAGGAGGAAGATTTCGTTGTAAGCCTCAAGCCCGCTACCCGTGCATCATCACTCATGTTGCCGGTGGATTCGGTCAAATGCCGAAGCCGACAGTTACAGTCTGGATGGAAGAAGGTGTCCATAGCGCGATTTTTGCTCAACAAGCGGTTGTTGGGGTTTTTAAGCTACCCCAAGTAATCTGCCTGTGTTGTGTTATTGGCTTGCCCCCGGTACATCCTAATGTGCATTCGACCCAGAAGGGCAGGCTTTTGATGTCATCTATCACGTCAACCCAAGTCGTTTCTTTGTCCTCCCAAGCACCTCGACCACTCCCCTTTTGGCGGCGTTGGTTGCGAAAAATCGAATGGCGACTGCTTTTACTGCCACTGATTGGTTTGCTATTATGGCAAGGGTGGGCGCTCCTCGCCGAATCCAACTATTATGCCGATTTTATTGTCCCCCATCCTGATACGGTGTGGGCACGTTTGGAGGAACGTTGGGCCGATGGTTCGCTGGTGACACATATCGCCGTGACGCTGCGTGAAGCCCTCTCCGGCCTATTCATCGCCAGCCTGATCGCCACTGCCCTCGGCTACATCATTGCCCGTGTCAAAATTTTCGACTATCTCTTGACCCCCTATCTGATTTTTTTACAGGCCATCCCCGTCATCGCCATTTCGCCGCTAATTATCATATGGTTCGGGTCGGGATTAGCCAGTAAAGTAGTCATCGCCGCCATGATTACATGGTTTCCCATGATGATTGCCACCATTGTCGGTATCCGCAATGTCTCTCCCAATCTGCGCGAGATGATGCGGGCCAATGCCGCCACCCACTGGCAAATCTTCCGCCATCTGGAAATTCCTTCCGCCATGCCCGAACTACTCGGTGGGTTAAAAATCGCGGTTACGCTGTCGGTGGTGGGGGCCGCGGTGGGTGAATTTGTATCAGCACGGGAAGGGCTGGGCTATCTCGTCATGTATGGGCGCGGCATCTCCGATACCCCAACGGTGGTGTTGGCGGTGTTGATGCTTACGGTTGTTTCGCTGGTGTTGTACGGTCTTGTGGCGATGCTGGAAACCTCGCTGCTAAGTTGGCGCAAAGCGGGCAAACCCTAATTTATTTTGATGTTTTTCACTGCAAGGAGTCGTTTCGTATGAGTGATTTTAAACCCCCTGTGACCGTCCAGAAGAAGGGGAGTGCTTCACGGCGGTTAGTCCCTTTATTGGTGCTGCTGTTGATTGCCGTTCTTGCTGCGGCTGCCTTTTTCCTCACCCGTGATGAAGACGAGGATGAGGAAGGTAATAATAACGGCGAAAGCGCCACCAATGTCACCCTATTCTTGAGTTATATCCCTAGTGTTCAATTTGCCCCGCTGTATGTCGCCGCCGATAAGGGCTATTTTGCGGAAGAGGGGATCAATATCGAGTTTGAAAACAGCTTTAATGAAAGCGATGGCGTTGATCGTCTTGCAATCAACGACCTGCAATTTGGCATCATCAGCGGCGAACAGGTTATTCTAGCCCGTGCCCAAAATAAACCACTGGTCTATGTCATGGAGTGGTATCACAGCTTCCCAGTGGGGGTGGTCGTGCCCGCCGATTCCGATATTGCTGCCCCGATGGATCTCGCAGGCAAAAAAGTCGGCGTCCCCGGCCCGTTTGGAGCGAGTTACATTGGTCTCCGGGCCTTTTTGACTGCGGCGGGTCTTACCGAAAGCGACATTACGCTTGAACCCATTGGTTTTACCGCCGCCGACCAGATGTGCCAGCACACTGTTGAAGCCGCTGTAGTTTATGTCGCCAACGAGCCGCTGACCATTTCGCAGTGTTACGAGGTGCGCGTCTTTAATATTTCGGACTACGCCAATCTGATCGCCAACGGCCTTGTAACCAATGAAGAAACCCTACAAAACAATCCCGACTTGGTACGCAGCATGATTCGGGCCATCCAGCGCGGCATCGCCGATACCATTGCCGACCCACAGGCTGCCTTCGACATCAGCCTCAAATATGTAACCGACCTGCCCGAAGATCAACACGACACGCAGCGCCAAGTGCTGCTTAATTCCGTTGAACTGTGGAAATCGGATACCATCGGCCTGACCAATCCCGACGCATGGGTACAGACCCAAACCGTCTTGATGGATACGGGCCTGTTGGAAAACCCGCTGCAAGATTTGACCCAAGCCTATCGCACTGGCCTTTTGCCGGAGTAACCTCTTGATTCACACCCAGAGCGCCATTTTGCACGCCGACCATATTCACCACACCTTTACCGCTGCCAATGGGCAACCCATCGCCGCGTTGGAAGATGTCTCGCTGGCCCTCTCGCCGGGGACATTTACCGCGCTGATTGGGCCAAGCGGCTGTGGCAAAAGTACCCTGCTGCGGATTTTGGCAGGACTCGTCAAGCCGACCAGTGGGCAGGTGCAATTTGGCGGTCTGGTGCTGGATCGCCCTCAACGCCAGATCAGCCTGATTTTCCAAAAAGACAACCTCATGCCTTGGCGCACGGTCTACGAAAACATCGAACTCCCTTTGCAACTGGCCGGGATTGCCAAACCTGAGCGTGAAGAGCGCGTGGCCCATCTACTCTATATAACA
This sequence comes from Chloroflexota bacterium, assembly GCA_024434115.1. Lineage (GTDB taxonomy): Bacteria > Chloroflexota > Anaerolineae > Aggregatilineales > J027 > CFX10. The sequence goes on along the minus strand of QMIT01000011.1, from coordinate 137,061 downwards.
GGCCTGCTCGGTTTTGAGAATCACTATCCTGCCGAGTTGTCGGGTGGCATGGCCCAACGGGTCGCTATAGGGCGCGGCCTGATTAACGAACCGGATGTATTATTGATGGATGAACCGTTCGGCGCGTTGGATGCCCTGACCCGTGAGCAGATGGGCCAAGAACTAATGCGGATTTGGGCCACCACCCAAGCCACCGTCTTGATGGTGACGCACAGTATCAGCGAGGCCGTCTTTTTGGCAGATCGGGTGCTGGTTATGAGTCCCCGCCCCGGTCATATCATTCGGGAGGTACACATCCCGTTTGCCCGTCCGCGTGGTATAGAATTATTGACGGACACCACCTTTACTCAACTCGCCGCGCAAATTCGTGCTGCCATCCATTGAGAGGATGCTGAATGATGCCCCCACCTGTGATGACCACCGAACGTCTGATTTTGCGCCCCTTCACCCTTGAAGATGCGCCAGAATTTGCACGGGCCATCAATGCCCCCGAAATCGCCACCAATACCTTAAGTATCACCTATCCCTATCCGGAGCAAGCGGCGGTGGATTGGATTACCAGCCTAGAGGAGCGTTATCTCAGCGGGGAGAACGTTAATTTCGCCATCACCCTCCGCTCCACAGGTGAAATTGGCGGGTCAGTGGGATTGGTCATTAATCAACGCCATGAACGTGCCGAAATGGGGTATTGGTTAGCCGTGCCGTTGTGGGGACAGGGGTATGCCACCGAAGCGGCCTGTGCCTGCCTCGAATTTGGCTTTGCGACACTTGGCCTCCATCGCATCTATGCAGGTCATTATGCCCGTAATCCTGCCTCTGGGCGGGTGATGCAAAAAATGGGCATGACCTATGAAGGCACATTCCGCCACCATCTGCTGAAAGACGGCGTATTTGAAGATAACGTGGTCTATGGCATCCTGCGCGACGATTGGGAACGCCAGAAATCAGGTGGATAGGCTTGTATTCCTTCCCTGTCTACCGTGAAGGGTTTGGGATGGGGTGAATATCCGAGGGTGTCCCATTCGCTACCACATTTTTCCGTTGTTAACGGTCAACGTCGCCATCTCCTATATAATGGACAGCCATTTAAGCGTAACTGTAGTTACGCTAACGCATATCCATTATATAAATCACAAACATAGACCACATGTTCTAAATACTATCTACCCAGCTAAGGGAACTATTCCGCCCGTTGACCCGCTGGCGGCACAATCTCAACCTCCCGTGCCCCGACCCGATTTTGGAAGGGGTCAATGCCCACTTTTTCGTGGATGAGGCCCGCCCAGCAATTTTGTGGATTCTGCGCCTCATATACATCCGTCATGCGAATCGCCCCCCACACCTCGGCACTTTGTTCCGGTTGCAAATAATAAAAGGTGTCGTTGGAGGTTGCGTCAAATACCTCGGTTAATTCATCCTGCGGAGCAATCGCCCACCGCCACGGATAGTCACTCAGCGCCGAGTCACAATCAATCCCCACGCGGAACGTCCCGGCAGGCTCTAAATAACCGAGGGTGCTGGAGCGCTGCGTAAATTCATAGACCGCGCCGGGGAATGGCCCAAAGCTGCGAATCGGCGTGCTGCCTACATTTTTGACCGTCAAATGGAAGACCAGCAAATCACCCTGTTCTAAGGTGATAGTGGATTGATTAGAGCAGTTCCATTCCGGCTTCTCAATCAAATCCCCCGCCGTTAGGTTATCCGTATAATAGCGGTTATCCCATTTAAGGGTGCTAAAACAGACCGAAATCCCCAACGCCTGCGGTTGGATTTCCGCCAGTGGCAGGCCACCCTGTTCAATCGTCAGTGAACTACTGCGAACAATCCGCTGCCCCACCGCGTCCTGCGCGACGGCATACAGGGTATAGTCCCCATCGGCAGGCGGCTCATAGCCATCATCCACGCCGCCGTCATAATCAAATTCATGATTGCCTGCATCGCCCGGTTCACGCCCCTGCAACCGCTCCGAAAGATACCGCTTTACCCCCTTGTTATCTTCCAGATAGACCGCGAGGTCAGCTTCTTTTTGCAGGAACACATTGACCCGCACCCGATCCCGCACGCCATCCTGATTCGGCGTAAAGGTCGTGGGGCTAACTTCAAACGCCGGGATAAGGGGTAGTTGCAAATCGGCCTCGACAATTTCAAATGTGCCCGTCGCCGTTTTGGTCTCGTCATCCTTGTCGCGTGCTTCCAGCGTCCATGTATAGCGCCCATTCGGCAATAAGCGCCGTTCCACCACGCCATCAATTGTTTCATCGGGCAGGGTATAGCCATCCACGACCCCACTAAACGCCACACGGTAATCCCCGCGTGACCGGGCCTCATTTTCACGAAACACATAGCGCTGCCCATTTTCATGTGTAAAAACAAGGGTGACATGCGCGTTGCGGGCGATGGTATACGAAAACACCGCCACATCATCTACCCCATCGGCATTGGGGGAAATCGTGTTAATCGAAAAACCCGCGTTCGAAATCAAATTACCGGGGGGTTGTAGCACCACGTAACCAACCGCCGCCACCACACCCAACGCGACCAGCGCCGCGCCCATTGTCCATAATTTAAAGGTTGACATGCCTGTACTCCTTAACGGGTTATCGGGGCGTCAGTGTAGCGTAGGGCCGGGCAGAAACCAAGCCCATGATATATGTGTAGAGAAAACGCACCCCATAAACCTGTTAAAATAATTCTGATACAATCTAAGTTGTTAAATAATCTTGAATACAATGTGCTTGTTTTATTAGAACAAATATGCAATAATAATATGGATAGGTAAGGAATAATGCGCATGGCTGAAACTGTACAAATCAAATCATTAAACAAACGATATATTCAGGTAAAAATTGATGAGACAGTGCTTTCAAGATTAATTCACATTCTTGAGGATACAGCTAAAGGCAACCCGCAAGAACTCGAAATCGTCATTGAATCAGCTGATGGGCAAGACACTATAAGGACAACCGATTGGAAGTATTTTTCTACACCTGTAATGCCACAATGCTTAAAATCTATTGTAATTTCTAGTGGAGGCTATAGAAGTCCTGTTCAAAGTCGTATAGAACTCATTTCTAAGCCTTACCCATTGGGAAGAGCAGAAATATCTGTCAAAGGCACTGATAAACATGCTGTCACGGGCATTTTTCACGAATTAGACAGAATTATGACCGATGCAGAAACATCCGCCAAATTAATTGTAAAATATGCCGATAATATATTAATATGGATTATATGGAGCTTTTTGGGAGCATTTACTGTTTTTTCGATTTTCGATTTTTTTCTTGATACTGTAGCCGCTGCCTACCATAAATTTGATGGATCAGACATCTATATAGGAATTGCAATATTTGGGTGGATATGTGTTTTTATCGCATTTTTATTTTCTCCATCTCCCATAGTGAATTTTCTTAGAAGTTCTTTTCCCGTTACAGAATTTGCCGGTCAATTTTCCGACGCCAGCGAAAAAAAACGTGGTCGCCTAATGTGGTTTACAGGCATCATTTTATTGCCTATATTGGTAAACTTTCTTTCGGGTATTTTTGTCTAATTGTTTGAAGTAAACTGATGAGCATTGTCAGCTTACCAGTAGAAAATTCAAACAATGACCGAATTCACCTACACCGACGCCCTCAACACCCTTTATAATTTCGTGAACTACGAACTCAAACGCCAAGATCAGCTTCCCCCGGAGGCACTGAATCTTGATCGCCCCCGCCAACTCGCCGCGATCATGGGCCATCCTGAAAATCGCTATCCCATCATCCATGTGGCAGGCACAAAGGGTAAAGGCTCGGTGTGCGCGATGTGTGTGGCAATGTTGCAGGCGGCAGGTTACAAAGTTGGCCTCTACACCTCCCCGCATATGCAAGATTTCCGCGAACGCTTCCAAATCAACGGGCAGTTGATTTCGCCAGAGCAGTTCGCCGAATTGGTCTTTGACCTCAAGTCAAAATTCGCCCAAGTTGAAGGGCTGAGTTGGTTCGAGGCGATTACCGCGCTGGCCTTTGAATATTTCGCCCGTGAAAAGGTAGACATTGCGGTGATTGAGGTCGGCTTGGGTGGCACACTCGATTCGACCAACATCGTGCAGCCGATTGTATCGGTCATCGCCAGCTTGAGTTTTGACCATACCGCGGTCTTGGGCAACACCATCGCTGCGATTGCAGGGGAAAAAGCAGGCATTATCAAATCAGGCATTCCCGTCGTCAGTGCCCCACAACCGGACGAGGGCCAAGCCGTGATTGAACGTGTCGCCGCCGAAAAGCACGCCCCGTTGACACTTGTTGGACGCGATTGGCCGCTAGATATTCATACCCCCTCATTAAATGGGCAGAGTTTTACGGTGCGGGTCGGGGACGAAACCATAAATTACACCACCAACTTGCTTGGTCAGCATCAAGCCATCAATGCCGCCGTCGCCCTCGCCGTCATGCCCCATGTTGAAAAAGCGGGGTTGCCCGTTCCAGCATCCGCACAGACCACAGGGCTGCAAAATGTTCAGTGGGCAGGCCGCTTGGAAATCCTTCACCACGATCCCATAGTAATTGTAGACGCCGCGCATAATCGTGCCTCGGCCCGTTATTTGGCGGAATCCCTCACCCAATTATTCACGGCCAAACCGTTAGTCTTGGTGTTTGGGGCGAAGGGGGATAAGGACATCAGCGGCATGATGGAAGAATTACTGCCCATCGTGGATACCCTGATCATCACCCAAGCGGTGGATGCCCGTGCCGAAAACCCTGACCAAATTGTGTCAAAGGCGAAACAAGTCCGTCCCGATTTAACCATTTCGACTGTGCCAACGGTTGCGGATGCGCTGCGACAAGGCGTGACGCTGGCGGGTTCAAAGGGGTTGGTATGTGCCACCGGGTCGTTGTATATCGTTGGTGAAGTCCGCACCGAATTGGGCATCGGGCCGGGTGAATTTGCACCATCCCTCCAGCATCAGCCATCTAAAGAATAGGTTCTATGAATCGTACCCTTTCCGGCACCTTGTTTTCACTCACATCAGCGGCAGGTTATGCTACTTTTGCTCTTTGGATTAAGTGGTCATATCATGAAGGTTTGGAAGCGCTTGATATTCTGACATGGCGCTATATCTTTGCCTCGGTATTGGTGTGGAGTTTGTGGCCGCTTATTCGGGACAGCGCCGCACTCAACACCCTCAATCGCCGCCAACTGCTGATACTGATTGGGCTAGGGGCATTGTTTGTTTGGGTATCCTTGATGGCAGCGATGGCACTGGGTCGGATTCCCGCCACCACCTATACTCTGATTCTGTATACCTACCCGGCCCTTGTTGCGATTTTTTCGTTCTTTTTGGGGGAACGACTGCCCCGCGCCGCATGGTTGTCGGTGGGCTTGGCGTTGATTGGCTGCACAATGACCACCGGAGGGCAGTTAGATGTCAGTAAACCGATGGACATTTTTTTCCCCTTTGCCAATGCTGGTTTCTACGCAATCTATTTGATTATCGCTGGGCGTTATACCCGCAAAATCCCCGGCACAGCATCCGGCATCGTCAGCGTCACAAGTTCCGCTTCTGTCATGCTGTTCCTCATCGGAGTACGGGGTTTGGCGACCCCCGATTCGACCAATGGGTGGATTGTACTCATCTGTTTGGCTGTGATTTCAACCGTCCTGCCCATTTTGACGATGTTTGCTGGGATTGCCCGCATTGGCGCATCCAACGCCGCGATTGTCAGCACCATCGAACCGCTGATTACGATTGTCTTGGCGGCAGTCATTCTCCATGAAAAAGCGGCTGCCCTGCAATATTTCGGCGGGGTGTTAATTTTGATCAGCGTAGTGCTGCTCCAACTGGTCATGCGAAAACAGGCCACCGTGAAAACGGCGTCTGCCTGACGATGATCCCGCACGCTTGACCGCCTGTGGTATCCTTACGCGGTTGATGATTTCGCTTGACTTTGGTGAGGATAGACTGTGCGTCGTATTGTGATTGCTGTCGCGGTTTTATTGCTGAGTTCGTTGGCCTGCACGCTGACGTTGGATGACATCGAACCAACGCCCATTCCACCCACCTTCACCCCGCACCCAACCCAAACCGCGATTGCCCAGCAGTCCAGTTTGACGCCCAGCCCGACGATTCAACCCAGTGCCACCCCTAGTCCAACCGCTACCGCCACAGCGACCATGACACCCTCTTTAACCCCCTTGCCCAGTTCTACCCCGTTTCCGCAGGTCAGCCTGACTTATGACCAATATGGCTCATTGGAGGTCAATTCTCAGTTGGCAAACGGCCTGACACGCCCGTATCTATCGTTTATTTATGTAGATGACCAAACGGATCGCCTACCGGAAGGCACACCCGCCCCCGAAGTAGTTATGGAAATCATCTACATCGTTCCCCCCGATGGCGGCAGTCGTATCCCAGTCGTTGAACTACCCGCCAGCACCGAAGATGACATTTTCTGGTCGCCCACTGGGGATTACTTGGCCTATCTTTTGCGCGAAGACCCGGTCACCGCTGGCCTCTATATCCTCAACACGCGGCTCGGCATCACCATTCGTATGTTTGATCTGGAAACGCTGCAACCACGCGGCATCCCCGGCCATCAACCCGTTTGGAAACCTGACGGCACGCAGTTAGCCATTACGCTCCCCACCGCCTATGAAACCGATATTTTTTTACTCACTCCGGATGGGTCAAGTTTTAACAATGTCACCAATTCACCGTCGTATGATTTTTGGCCTGCATGGTCGCCGGATGGACGCTATCTGGCCTTTGTTTCAGATCGGGATACCTGCCCTACATGGCTGCCCGGTCAACCCAACACCTGTGACCGCCCTGATGCCACACCGCCGACCTCGGGCAAATTGTATTTGCTAGATACCCAAACCGGGCAGGTGCAAAAGGTTAATGATATTCCACTGAACAGCCCGCCGCGCTGGATTAACAATCGCTATCTAAGTGTTACATCCGGCATACTGGATCCGCTGGCAGGCTCAAGCGATGTCTGGGTTTACGATATTGAAGCCGGGTCGTCATGGCAAGTGACGCCTGACGATGATGCTCTGTATACCGGGGCGGCATGGAATGATGATGCTTCACAGGTCGTCTATCAACGTGCTGCGGATGTTACCAGTATTATTTTGGCAGATCGGCTCGGCACAGTGGTTCAAAGTACCGATGAATATAGCTTCCCGCGTTTTGGCCTGACTGCCAATTGGTCACCCGACGGAGATTATGTGGCGATAGCGGGACGCAATGGGCAGTGTCCCTATGGCCTGATGGTCTATACCAATGAATTTGAATTGGTGAATATCCCCTCCATCAGTGTCCTTGCCTGTGAGCCGCTATATTCGCCAACCGGGAACTACCTTGCTTTTACGGGCATCAGCACCGCCCCCGGTCAGGATGGTCGGGTGGATATTTATCTAACCAATCCCAGCGGCGTCGGCTTGCGCAGCATGACCTCGACCTTACGTGGGCCAGTACAAATGTTAGGTTGGGTGGGACCAATTCCGAATTAGTGCTTGACAAAAAATTTGGGTCGGAGTATTTTATATATAGATAGCTATCTATGAATCAGAGTGTGGTCTATGGAAAATTTACTGGCTTTTGCGCGTGTACTCAGTGATGAAACCCGCTATCAGATGATGCTTATCCTATGCTGTACCGAATTTTCGGTGACGGATTTGGTCAAGGCATTAGAAGGGCGGGGGATTACCGTCAGTCAGCCCACCGTATCGCACCATTTAGCCGAATTGCGCGACGCCAATTTGGTGATTGTGCGGAAAGCGGGACGACAGACCTTCTACACCCTAAATCAGGAGCAAGTAACGGTGTGTTGTGGTCAATTAATGACCAAATTCGCACCCCTCATTTCGATAGATCAGATTCCCGTGCGCGGATCGGAGAATTAAGTTCTCCAAAATTTTTTGCCCAAACATATAGATGTTCATCTATATGTATATCAATCTAAGGAGCGATTCACATGACCGACCCCAACCTTGTGCTGGAAGTCAAATCTTCCAAAGCCTGCTGTGGCGATGACTGCTGCGCCCCCGCCGATACGGTTGCAAACGTGTCTGCCCCACAACTGATATCAAATGCAACCCCCTATGACATCCACGAAGCCGTCAAATCTCGCTATGGACGCCTCGCCGAAACCAGTTCAAGCTGCTGTGGGAGCAATGCCAGTCTCTACGAAGCCGACATGAATTTGATTCCTAGCGAAGTTGCCGAATTCTCTTTGGGCTGCGGCGACCCCATCTCGATTGCCGAAATGCGCCCCGGTGAAGTCGTGGTAGATTTGGGGTCAGGTGGTGGCCTCGATGCGTTTTTATCGGCCCAACGAGTCGGGGAGACAGGTCGCGTGATTGGGGTAGACATGACCCCCGCCATGATTGAACGGGCTACCAAAGCACGCGACAAGCAGGGGTTCAAAAATGTAGAGTTTCGCTTGGGCCAGATCGAGCATATGCCCATTGAAGACAACACCGCCGATGTTATCATTAGCAACTGCGTCATCAACCTTGCCCCCGACAAAAAGGCTGTGTTCAAAGATGCTTTCCGCGTCTTGAAGCCGGGTGGACGTTTCGCCGTCGCCGACATTGTGACCGAAGGCGAACTCACCCCCGATGAACGCGCCAATATGGATTTCTGGTCGGAATGTCTGACTGGGGCGATTGATATCCATGTTTATTTGGGTGCGCTACGGGAAGTTGGCTTTGTAGATGCCCAAGTAACCCACAAGGTTGCCTATACGGGGGAAAGCAATTTCTCCGCCAACATCTTCAGCGCCCGCATCACGGCCCGCAAGCCCTAAAATCAGCGCCAACGGAAAATTTAGCCGTCCTCAAGGGTAGCCCATTCACGAGTTACCCTTTATTTTTTCACCATCCCCGTATTTCGGGTAATATAGGGCGACGCATTCTTATTGTTTTTTATTGGAGGATTTTTTAGATGGCAAGCCCTATCGCTATCGTGGTGGATAGCACTGCCGATTTACCCAAACATATCGCCGATGAGCGTCAAATTTATGTCGTACCCGAATATGTGCTGTGGGGCACTGAGAGCTTCCGCGATGGTGTGGACTTAGAAGCTGAACCCTTTTATTGGCGCCTTAAAACCGATCCAGTTATGCCGAAAACGTCTCAGCCCTCTCCGGCTGACTTTCTGAAAGCCTTTCAAACGGCGGTTGAAGAAACAAAAGCCGAATCGGTCATCTGCCTATGCCTCTCTGCTGACCTGAGTGGTACGTATAATTCGGCAATGCAGGCCAAAGATCAAGTTGATTTTCCGGTGCGCGTGATTGACTGCCGCACAGCCTCTATGCCATTAGCGTTTTTGGCGCTCACGGCTGCCGATGGTCGTGATGGGGGTCGCCCCGCCACTGAAATTGAACGCTTCATACGCACCTGCCTACCCAAAACCAATATCTTCTTTACAGTCTCCTCGTTGGACTATCTACATCGTGGGGGGCGTATTGGAGGCGCACAGCGGCTGATTGGCGACACCCTCAAAATCAAGCCCATCTTGACCGTGATTGATGGCAAGGTGGCTGCCAAAGAAAGCGTCCGCACCCAAAAACGGGCGACCCAACGCATGATTGAACTAATAGACGAAATCAGTCAGGGCCAAGAAATATGGCGTCTCGGCGTGATGCACGGCATGATTCCCGATGAAGCCAAAGCTTTGCTTGATCAAATTCAGGAACGTTATCATCCAGATACCTTACTTGTGAACAATGCTGGCCCAGCAGTGGCTACCCATGTCGGTCCCGGTTGCCTCGGCATTGCCTATCAACTCAAATAGGAGCGAGTGATGGAACCCTTTACCCCACAGGATGTCCAAGCCGCTCTCGATACACTTGGAACGGGTATCCGTATCCAAACCTTTGAGACCTCAACCGCCACCTCTGCCGAAGCCGCCGCCAGCATTGGGACGAGTTTGGGTAGCATTGTCAAAAGTCTGGTGTTTATGGTAGACGGGCAGCCGCTGGTAATTTTAGCCTCCGGTGATCAACGCATTGACACGCGCAAATTGGCAGCGATGTATGCCGTCAGCCGGAAAAAGGTCAAGGTGGCAACGACTGAAGAATGCGTTACGATTGTAGGGTATGCGCCGGGTGGGGTTCCTCCGGTGGGGCATCGCAGCCACGTCCCTATTTTGATAGACCAAGCGTTGGGACGTTATGAGATGGTGTATGCGGCGGCGGGTGCTCCCAATGCCATTTTCCCAATTCCCTATACCAAACTCGTTGACATTACGGGTGGGCAAGTGGCGGATGTCGTGGTTGAGGTAGGCGGCGAAGAAACCCCTTAGCGCATGGTATTCGCCTGTGCAACTGGGAGGTGAGTCAATATGTTAGCCGCTGTCTGGTTCGTTCTCAGCGGCATTTTTCTTTCGCGCTCCATATTAATCACACTAGGTCTGTTAAAAGGCCCAGTGCTGCGTGCCTTTGAAAGATATGGAGATGAGGAGGGCGACTATAATAGCCTCCTTTATCTGCTGTTTTGGATGGGCATGTTCTCCGTGATGAGCGGCCTCTGGTTAGCACGCCTCTCCCGCAATGTCTTTTTCCCAATGGAGTTTATCGGCGTGGTTTTGTTGATCGGGTCGTCATTTGCCTACCGCAAACCTCATATTGTCGAGCGAATCTTTCATTATCCTGTTTGGTATTATGAGCTTAAAGAGCGCACATCACGTTCGGAACGACGGCGCATCGCTTATATGTGGTTGCACATTTCGCGTAAGGGCAAACTGATTTACAACAGCAGTGATTTCGCTTTCAATCAATGGGCCGACCTTATCATCGTTTCAACCATCTACATTGACAGTGACTCTGAAGAACAGGCCGCTTCCCCTTGAAAACCGGCTGGCGACCATACCGGGGGATTATTATTCATCGTTGTTGGCCCCAAGGTCTGCAATTGGCCTAATACCGTATCATAGACTTGCAGTTCATAGGCTGCGCGAAACGCCACCCACCGTCCATCGGCGGAAAAACGCGGATAATCGTGATATTGGCTGGATGGGTCATTGATAAATAACGTTGGCAGGCCACCATTCGGCAAGGGCAGTCGCCACAACATATTGCGTGCCTCCCCTGCATAATTTTGAATGGCTGCAATGAGGGCATCGCCGGTTGGCTGCCACACATAATCCAAAATCGTGCCCGCCTGCTCATTCACCACGATGATTGACCCTGAGCCGTCGGTGGGCATCACCATCAACTGATGAAAATTGGGCATGGTCTGATAGACAAATGCGATATAAAAATCGGTAGGCGACCAGCGCGGATTATAGACGGCGTTTTCCCCAAAACTGGTCAGGCGAAATTTATTTTGTCCATCGGCGTTTACCACCCATAGTTCCGGTTTGCCTTCAATGGCTTCTCCACTGGCTGCTTCGGCTTCAGGGATGGCCTCAAGCACGGGTTGATTGGAGACGTAGACCAAGCGCCGACCATCGGATGACCAGCGCGGTTGCGATTCCATACCGGAATTGGAATAGAACTGAGGAGCGCTACCTTCGGGTGTCACCCATGCGATATGTGAGGTGCGGCTCGGTTCTTGGTCAGGGGGGTCATAATAGCGGATGAGGGTAAAGACGATTTTGCTGCCGTCTGGCGACCACTGTGGCTCCCATGCGCGATAGCTGAGTGCCCCCGTCGGCCCAAGTTCCAGCACGCGGCGTAAGTTGCTGCCATCCAACCGTGCAGTGTACAAATCGCCATAACCGGGCCGTTGTTCCCACGTAAAGACGATCTCACAACCGTCTGGCGAAAATCCGCCGATGTAATGATTACCCCCACCGAAGGAGAGACTGCGTTGTTGACCCGTCGCCATATCAATAATCAAAAATCCATCTTGCGATGGGGTATTGGTAATCATCAGTGGCCCTTGCAGCAATTTTTGGGCTGAGGGTTCAGCCGAAACGCCAAAGAGGGGCGTCAATAAAATGACCAGCAGGCCGAGAATGCTAAAACGCAGGAGGGGCATCACATTCTCGGCATCGAATTAGAATTTATGTAATTCCTCAAGGCTAATCCACCCCGCCCGCAGCGCCATCAACGCCGCATCAGTTTTGGATTTCACGCCGAGGCGGTCAATAATCGCCATCAAATAACGGGCGACTTCATTTTCCGGCATACCCAGTTGGTGGGCGACCTCCGGGTTATCATAACCCGCAGCCACACACGTCAGAATGTCTTTTTCAATGGCATCCAACGGGGTCTGGGCTGGGCCGCGTTCCAACAAATCCTGTACCAATCTTTCCGCAACACCATGCCCCAACACCAAATGCCCCAGCATGACATCATGCACCGATTTTTCCAGTTGTTCTTCCGAACTGGCCTTCAAAACATAGCCATGTGCCCCGGCGCGTAAAGCCTGCATAATATAGGTGTTTTCATCGCGTCCGGTCAGCACCAGCACTTTGACATCAGGATAGGCTTGGCGGATACGGGGTAGAATCGCAAGGCCGCTCGTACCCGGCATATTCAAATCTAGCAAAATGACATCCGGTTTGTTTTCGCCAATCAAGCGGAAGGCCTCTTCACCATCGGCGGCTTGCCCGACCACAATAAACCCCGGCACATCTTCTAAGAAATAGGCGAGGCTCTGGCGGGTCAAATTATGGTCATCCGCCAGCAAAATTCGCACCGTCGGGTCGAACTTATTCAATGGGGTGGTAGCTTTGCGATAGGGTGGCGCTTCTTCCGGTTGGGTCGCTACTGGTTTAGCTGTGGATGGCGTCGGCTCTTCTTTTAGCACGGCCTCCAGCGCATCCGCCATTTCTTTAGCAGTGGCAAACCGAGCCGCAGGTTTCTTTTCCAATGCCCGCAAAATGGCATTTTCCAATGTCACCGGAATCCCCGGCATAATTTGACTGGGTGGGGTGGCGGCTTTCTTGACCTGTTGCAGCAAGATACTGCCAATATCATCCGCGTCAAAGGGGAGTATGCCCGTAACCATTTCATATAGGACAATCCCGGTGGAATAGAGGTCGGTGCGACGATCCAAAGGATGCCCCTGTGCCTGTTCGGGCGACAAATAGGCGGGTGTCCCAATAACCGTGCCAGCGGCGGTTAGGCGTTTAAATTCTCCATCACTGGGAATCGCCAAGCCGAAATCCATGATCTTGACTTGACCATTGGGCAGAATGTAGATATTGGCGGGTTTGATGTCGCGGTGAATAAAACCCGTGTTATGGGCGTAATCCAGTGCCAAACAAATCTGCTTGCCGATTTCAGCCACCTGACGAGGATCGGCAGGGATTAGATTATGCAGCGGCTGTCCATTGATGTACTCGACCACCAGATAATGGTATTCGCGGTCTTTATCCACATCATAAATCGCCATAATGCCCGGATGATTCAGTTGAGCAGCCGAGAGCGCCTCACGTTCAAAGCGCTTGCGTGTGGTCTCATTGACATGTGGCATCAACACTTTGATGGCTACAATACGCTGCAACCGCAAATCTTTGGCGCGATAAACAATGGCGGTTGCGCCTTCCCCCAATAATTCTTCAACCTGATAACGTTCGCCTAATATTCGACCAATCATAAAATCCTCGGCGGCACATCCCTGAATAGCTTTTCAAAAGTGTACTGAGTAAAAGACTGCTGCGCAAGCGATTGATTAGGTATGGGTCTCAAATTTCTTGGCGTTATGCAGTGCCAATGCTGATTGGTCGGCCAGACTAGACACCACATTCAGATGTGCCCGTGAATAGCGCCCGATGGCCCGTTTGCCATCTACATATAACAACCCAATCACCTCACCCCTAACCAGCAACGGGGAACACATGACCGTGCGTAATTGCAATTGCTGAATACTGATATTATTTTTCAGCGACTCATCGGTTTGGGCGTCCGGCACTACGACAGCCCCACCTTTCTCAAGCGTTTTTTCAATCACACCACTAGAGGGGGTAAAAAGTTCCGCTGGAATATATTGGTGATTGCTATCGCGTCCCATCTTATAACGCATCGCCCCGTCATCATCCGTCATCATGAGAAAGGCCCGATCACCGTCGGCAAAGACAACCATGCTGTCCAAGACAAACGTAATCAATTCACGTGTATCCCGTATATTGTGAATCGTCTTGGTCACTTCCAAGAGCATTTGCAGTGCCAGCAATTCGTTAATATCGCGGCGCTCTTCTGTCCATGTTATGGCTTGATGGACTTCTTCCAAAATACGATCTACGTCTTTTAAGCGGTCATCATTTGACATGACATTATCCTCCGCGTTTCATCCCTCTGGCATACAGGGCTAGGCCTACCCCAACTCGTTCACGGGTTTCGGCTAGTTGTAGCCCCATTTTTTGGAATAGTTCCGCAATCTGTTCCGGTGACCAACGCACTTTATTTTCGGCGATCTCACCCCAATGAATAAAATTCTCGCGGGCAAATCCGGTTAATCCTCGCTCGTCGGCCAATGCTATCGCGCTGGCAATGGTCATTTGAGGAGACGGATTTAACATCACGAATGTTCCGCCAATCCTCAGCACTCGAACCATTTCCTGTAAGGCGGGTGGTACCTCTTCCAACAAATATAGCACGTTGGTCGCGGTCACTACATCAAATTGTTCGGTTTGGAACGGCAGTTGATAGACGCTGCCACAGATAAAGACTGGCCCGATGGCTTGATAGTTGAGCGCATGGGCCATCAATAAGGGATCGGCATCCACACCAAACACCTCGGCTTGATATTGCTCTCGAAACATTTTGACCAATGCCCCCGGCCCAGTCCCCACATCCAACACCTGTGACCCGGCTGGTGGCGCGACAAATCGGGCGAAACTCTCCAAAATAGTGGCCCACCCGGTTTGGGTCTGCATCGAAATGTAGTATTCACCCTGATCCATCAATATTCCTCACGTGCCAACTGGGTGAAAGCCCGAATCCCGATTAACACCGATACCACTGGCAGCCAGATCGCCCCAAAAAAGGCTAAGAGGCCAAACAAAATGGCCGTCTGAATCGGATTATCCCCCTCCTGCGACAGATGATAGCCCGCCCAACCCATCAACATAAACGCAATGAGCATAAATATCCAGCCATAGAGCAAGGGCTGTTGGGGAGGATTCAACAACCGCAGCCAATTTTCTTTATGTGTCTGCCGCGTAAACCACAAAATCAGCACGATCATCGTGATAATCATCGCCACCAATGCTGTCCCAACGCCGGGGATGCTTCCATCCGCCAAACGCAGCACCAACGTAACCCCCAAGATGCCACCCGCCGCTGCCCATTCATAGGGTTCAAGCAGCCAATCTTGAAAGGACATTTTTTTGGGTGGGGGCACCACAAACAAGACGAGTAAATTGCCTAGCAGGGCAATGACCACCGCAGGCAGGGCTGTATCTAAACTAGGGACAGTCTGTTGGACATGTTCAAGTTCAGGATACCCCCGTACCCAGATGCCCCAACCAAGCCCCACCAATGCCGCCAACCCCACTAGCCATGCCGAGGCGGGGCGGGCCGTGCTGAGATAGAGAAATGAGCCAAACGCCAATAAAAACATGACCGTCTCAAGCCCAGTGCCGTAAAATACAAGGCTAATCGGCAGATTATCAAATAGGCGGGCTGAGATGAGGGCACTTTCGGTTAGCCCAAAAATCCCGGCGACCAGCAGGAGACCCAAGACATCTTGAATATGCCAGCGCACGATCATATCCAATAGGATAGACCCCATCGCAAAATAGAGACCGATAAGCGCTATCCAATCGAAAGCGTCATATTGGCTTGCGTACTGCCATGCCACCAGTTCGCCAAATACCAGCAGCAGCAGCCCAAAGCCCACACGGGGAATCCAAGTGAGTAAACGTTGTTGGTTTAGCATGGCTGAGATTATAAAATGCTTTCTTGCAGACTGCGAAAAGATAAAGGAACAAAAGAAAAAGCCAAGAAAATGAACATGCGTTGATGTTGCCCTAGAGTACGAGTATACTTTAATTTTGTGATACACGACGGGCAAAATAGGCAGCAAGTGAGCAGCGGCATATGAAGTACATGGACTATTATAAAATCCTTGGGGTAACACGTGAGGCGGATGAAAAAGAAATCAAAAAAGCCTATCGCCAACTCGCCCGCCAATATCACCCAGATATGAACCCCAACAACGAACAAGCCGCCGAACGCTTTAAGGAAATCAACGAAGCCTATCAAGTTTTGAGCGACCCCGAAAAACGCGCCCGTTATGACCAGCTTGGCCCCAATTTCCATCTGCGTACAACGGGTACGGCAGCAGGTTTTGATTGGGGGCGCTGGGCCAGAAGCACGAGTCCAAGTTCTACTCAACAGCAGAAACGCCGAACCACCCGCATTGAATATGATAATACGGGGGGGGGTCTTTTTTCAGATTTTTTTAACGCTATTTTTGGCGAAGGCACCCGCACCAACGAAACCATCAATAAGCAACCCATTCGTGGCAAAGATATTGAAGTCACCGTTGCCGTCAATCTTGAAGAAGCCTATCACGGCACCAAGCGGCAGGTGAATCAGGGCAATCGTCAATTTACGGCTCATATCCCACGTGGCGCACGCACGGGCACGAAGGTGCGTTTTGCTGGGCAGGGCGAACGGGGTTATGCGGGGGGAGAGGCGGGCGACCTCTTTATTGTCGTCGCGGTTGATGCCCACCCCATGTTTGACCGGGATGGCGATGATCTTTCGATTGATCTCAAAGTACCACTATATACCGCCATTTTTGGTGGGGATGTCCGCGTCAGCACGATGAATGGCGATGTCAAATTGCGGATTCCCCCCGGAGCGCAATCCGGTCAGCGGATTCGGTTGCAAGGCAAGGGAATGCCAACCCTGCGTGATAAAGACCAGTTTGGTGATTTTTACGTAAGGGTGATGGTGCAGATACCGACCAATCTAAGTAATGAAGAATTGGAGTTATTTGAACAACTCCGCGAATTGCGACCAGAATAGTTTGGGAGATAACCCCTTGCGAAAATATGTACTTGGCCTGACCCTGCTCCTGCTGATTTCAAGCCTCGCCGCTTGCAACCTTCAAGGTGAATCGGATTCATCCGACGACCCGGATGCCGAGCGTATCAACCAGAATACACAGGGCACGAATGTCTTGACAAATAATCGCCAGACCACGCCGCTGATTGCGCTGCCCCAACAAGCCGCAACCCCCACGCTGGTTCCCGTTTCGGTGATTGAAGAAGCCCGCGCCGATGACCTTGTTTTCATCAACATCTATCAGCGCGTCAGTCCAGCAGTGGTCAATATCGAAGTCAGTGGCCCATTTTCCTCGGATGGGGCATTGGACGCCAGCGGGTCGGGTTTTGTAATTGATATGGACGGACACATTGTCACCAATGCCCATGTAGTCGAAGATGCCAACGAAATCCTAGTTACTTTTTCGGATGGTTTTGTAACCACCGCCCAGTTGGTTGGCATTGATAATTACAGTGACATCGCTGTGATAATCGTGGATGTGGAAGTCTCCCGCCTGCTTCCAGTTGAATTTGGCGACAGCAATGAACTGCTGGTGGGAGAACGGGTCGTCGCCATTGGCAACCCCTTTGGCCTTGAAAGCAGCATGACCGTTGGCATCATCAGTGCGTTGGGTCGTGCTCTGCCTTCAGAGCGTCTGATTACTGGTAATTTGAGCACCCCCGGCGTCTATAACAACCCGTCCATTATCCAAGTGGATGCCACCGTCAATCCGGGCAATTCCGGCGGGCCAATCCTCGACATGGAAGGCCGCGTGATCGGAGTCGCCACTGCTATCCGCACTGATACAGGCGTTTTTCAAGGGGTGGCGTTTGCTGTTCCAGTGAATACCGTCCAGCGTGTTGTGCCCCAATTGATTGAATCCGGCAGTGTGGCTTATCCTTGGCTAGGTGTCCGCACCGACCCCGATTTTACGGTTGGGCAATTGGCTGAACCACTGGGTTTGCCAGTTCAAGCCGGGATTCTTATCCGTGATACTTTGCCGGATTCGCCTGCCGACCAAGCGGGGCTGCGCGGGGGAACAGAAGATGTGTTGTATCGGGGTGCCAATGTGCGCGTCGGTGGGGACATCATCGTGGCGATCAATGGCGTTTTTGTCAACGACCTTGATGAACTGCTGGCCTATCTGGTGGAAAATACCAAACCCGGTGATGAAATTACCCTGACGGTTGTGCGAGGCGGACAGACCCTTGAAGTCGAGGTCACACTTGGCACGCGCGACGGCGGCGATTAACGATTAACGGAAATAGATCGAGAATGACACGGGGCTAAAGCCACCGTGCTGAATCTAGCTAAAAAACAGGTCAATCAAGATGGAATTTGCTACAAGCAACACGCCCACCCATATCCTCCCCCGCCTTAAAATCAACACGGATTTGGCGCGTAAAATTTTGGTTGGCTTTATCCACGATGAAATTCATAAAAATGGCTTTGAGCGGGCGGTGATTGCCCTAAGCGGGGGGATTGATTCGGCGTTGAGTGCTTTTTTGTCAGTGGAGGCGTTGGGGGCAGAAAACGTCTTAGCGGTGCGGATGCCCTATCGAACGTCATCCCCCGGCAGTTTGAGTGATGCCGAAGCCGTGATTGAGCAATTAAATATTCCGTACCTGACCGTCGAAATTACCCCGATGGTCGAGCCATTGTTTGAGCGCTTTCCCGATATGTCCCCGCTACGGAAGGGTAATATCATGGCCCGCCAGCGCATGATTGTGCTGTATGACCAGTCGGCGGCGTTTGGCGGCTTGGCGATGGGGACAAGCAATAAAACCGAATTTTTGCTGGGTTATTCGACTATCTATGGCGATAGCGGAGTAGCGATTCAACCGATTGCCGATCTTTACAAAAATCAGGTGCGTCAACTGGCCGCCGCGCTCAATGTGCCCCGTTCGGTGATTGAAAAACCCCCATCCGCCGATTTGTGGGAAGGCCAAACCGACGAGGGGGAACTCGGCTTCACCTATGACATGGTGGATCAATTGCTGTATTTGCTGGTAGATGAGCGTTACAGTGTAGAAGAATGTGCTGCTGAAGGATTCGATTTGGGTTTTGCCGAGAAGGTGTGGCGGCAAGTCAAGCGCAACCATTACAAACGCACGATGCCCAACGTTGCCAAACTTAGTCGGCGTTCCATCGGGCATGACTTTTTATATCTACGCGATTGGACAGGCTAATTGGGATCATCCCCCGCAGGTTTCCACGCCGTATAACGGTCTTCAGAAGGTGGATTTTCAGAGGCGGTTGGCTCCGTGCCATTGGTTTTCTCAATTTCTTTTTTGGCTTTTGCTGCCAATTTCGCCGGGTCTAAGATGATGTCACTTGTGCCCATGCTCTGGCGCACCAGATTGGTCGGGGACGAAACGCGCTGAATATCGGCTGTCGTTTTGCGTATTTCTTGGGCGACCTTTACCAATTCTTCGCCCTCTGGCCCTATATCGGTTTTGACCTCGTTCCACATCTTTTGCCATGCCAGTTGAAACTGCCGCAAATATTTGCCCGCTTCTCTGGCCCATGCTGCACTACGGCGCGGCCCTGCCACGATCATAATGACCACCGCAATGACAATCATTTCCCCTGCACCGATACCCAAAATATCCATAGCCGCCGCTCACTTACCTCTATCTGAACAATAACACCACCAGCGCCGTCACCAACAAGGTGGCAATCACGCTGTCAATTCGGTCAAGTATCCCCCCATGTCCGGGAAAAAGAGTGCCGGAATCCTTCACGTTAAAGCGTCGTTTGAGTTTCGACTCTAGCAAGTCACCCAACACGGCTGCAATCGGGAGCAGCACCGCCAGCAGAATCATCGCGCCATCAATCTCAAGGTCAAATATCAGCGCCAAGATCAGCACCAAGATAGAACCACTGATACATCCCCCAACAGCCCCTTCCCATGTCTTTTTGGGGGAAATTTGGGGGGCCATTTTATGTTTGCCAATTGCCTTGCCAACAAACAAGGCCATTGAATCCGTAACCCATGTGGTCAGCAGTACCAACATAAACCACTTAAGCCCGTCCGGTTGACCACGCAGCCACAGCGCCATAATCAGCGGTATACCCAAATAGGCCACCCCAAACAGCACATTGTTGAGCATGGAACTGGATTCATGCTGCACCAACCGCACATATTCATAGGTCGCCCCAGCCAAAAGGACAAGAATCAAGAGGGCGGTAGTGGCCCAGCTTAGGATAATGAGACCAAGCGCAATGGGTATTGCCACGACTGCCGTCAAAATTCGCAGTTGCATGTTTTGGTCAAGGAATTTACGGGAAGTGGTTGAAGTCATAATTTGCCAAACATCATCTCAAAATTACCCAGTATGCCGAAATCCACTTCAAGTGTAACGGTTCAAAAACGGCTTGTAAACATCCCAAAATTTGCCTAAAACTCGTCGGGGGCATCCTCAAAATATTCCGGCGATTGTGTCGCATCCTGTGGGGCAAGCTCAATGAGTTGTTCTTCGCGCAGCAGGCGATTATTTAAAGAAGCGTACATTTCAGGACTCACGGTTCGGTCAACCGCATAACGCCAGCGATGTTTGCCGACCTCGCGTAGCACTGAACGGCAGTTATCACAGCGCACCGTGCGCCGGATTCGCAAAATGCCCAAGACCCGGTTCGAGCGCTCCTCCATGTACAGTCGTCCCTCATAACACACTGGGCAGTCTTGAATAACGAACCCACCCGCATAACGTTCGGCAGCGGCTTGACTGGTCGCAAACATCACAATATACCCGCCAATCAATCCGGTCAGCACAATCCCAGCCAAGAAAATGAGCGGGGAAGTCCCCTCATTATCATCGGTACTATCCTCAGCGGGTCGGCTGCTTTCAACCACCGCCGGAACACGGGTAGTGGTATTGGTCGCGGTTGGAGTCAGGGTTGCTGTGAGGGTTGCGGTAGAAGTCGAAGTCGGTGTTTCTGTCACCGTCATGCTCGCTGTAATGGTTAAGGTTGGCGTATGGGTCAAAGTCTCGGTGGGGCTGACGGTCACAGTAGAAGTAGAGGTTGTTGTATTGGTTGGACTGACAGTAGGGGTAAACGTGCTTACCCCCGATGGCACAATGACCTGCGTGACAATGGCGGTATGGGTACTCGTCGCCGCAAGGGTCGTAGCGACAAGAGTATTGGTTGGGAAGGGAGTAAAGGTATCACTGGCCCGCTGCGTAGCTGTAAAGCTAGAAGTTGGACTGGCGGTTTGAGTTTGAGTGCGGGTCGGTGTGCTGGTACGAGTCGTCGTTGCCGAAGGAGTACGGGTGGGGGTCGGCACACGGGTGCGCGTGCGGGTCGGCCCTCCAATCGTCGGCAGCCCTGTCGAAACCACCGTTGGTCGAATCAGGGTGGGCACAATGGTCGCGGTGGGTGTCGGGGTAGCATCCCCCTGTGCCAAACTGCTGGGTGGTGCGATGAGTACCACACCAACAAAACCAATAACAAGCCCGGTGATGAGTATCACCCATCGGATAGGGGTTGAAAGCATGTGATTCACGCTAGGCATCATCCGTTATGATGGCGCTATAGTATCAGCAGCACAGCGAAAACCATAGGTTTCCCCCGCCACAAATGGGCTGTCGGAAGCGCGGGCTGTTGTGCGAAAATCAGTCACAGTGGTAATCCCATCCGCCGATGGCCCTCCGCCGCGCAGCACCCGCATATCGCCCCGTCGTGGGCCAGTGGGGTTTTCTTCAGTGCTTTCCGAATAGTAGGTATCGCTAAACCAATCTTGTACCCACTCACGGGCATTGCCAGCCATATCCAATAACGCAAAGGGGCTGACTCCGTTTGGATATGTCCCTACAGCGACCATGCTGCCTGCATTAATGTCATTCACATTGGCCGGGGTGGTTCCTTCGACCACTAACTCATTGCCCCAAGGATATTGACGGCCATCCGTGCCACGCGCTGCAAATTCCCATTCGGCTTCGGTTGGCAGACGTTTGCCAGCCCATTCACAATAGGCGACTGCACCTTCCCATGTCACACCCGTCACGGGGAATTGCTCCTCACCTTCCGCAAAACGAGCCAATTCCGAGGCGGGGCGTTGGATAATGGTCACGTCATCGGAATACAAATTGAGCCAAGCGGGAGGTACTTCTGGTGCGACTTCGCCGGGATTGCTGTTCGGGCGACCATCATAACCGCTGCCAGAGCCTTGAAAGAGCAAAATCATAATTTCATAGCCATTAGGGTCAACATAACCATCGGCGGGGTTTGCCAATGAATAGCAGCATGTCCCATCGGCTTTTAAGATGCGGCCTTCTGCATCCCGCACTCGATGCGTCACCATGACATGTGCCCCAATATCGAAATAGAGCTGCTCATCGCCAACGAACACATCAGCCGACCCCCATGTTGAAACGGGCGAGACAATCAACGGCAAAAAGCTGCCTTCCTGTCCGCTGTCCCCGTGCATGAGTACATGGTCGCCAACCCCACCCTCTTGAAAGGACGATGTTTCAAAAAAGACACGCTGTTCGATCCTAATATCCCCTTCAACCTCAAGGCCACTTTCGGGGGTGATTTTGCCCGTAAACTCGGCAGTGACCTCACCCTCGTTGGTGTCGGCGTCCAAATTAATGGTGATCTTGCCATCCGCATAAGGGGTAATTTCCGCCCCATCATAGGATTGGCGATTATCCACATTGCCGACTACGTAGATATTGTTGCCTTCGACTTCCCACACGGAGGGTTCATCACGTACCCATGTCGAGGGTTCGGGGGAGCCGGTTTCGACCACAAACTGCATATATTGTTCGTTGGTGACTTCGGTTAAGTCCATAAAATAGGGAGATAGGGTAACGCGGTGAGAAGGGCTTTCTGCTTCCTCGCCACTACTGGATCCCATGTTAAATGTCCCGCCGGGGATATAGGCCATACCAGCCGGAGCAGACGGGTTCGGCTCTTCTTTGTCGGCCTTGTCTTGGTTATCGTCTCCCCCCAGAAGCAGCCACAGAATTGCCAGTACCGCGATCAAAACCACTACTGCCGACACCCCTCCCAACAAAAATGTGTTACGCTGTTGGGGCTGGGTGATAATATTCGGGACAGAAGGCCGCGACCCTTCTGGAATCACGATGGTGCTATGAGTCATATCTATCTGGGCAGTAGCGCGTGGCATAGCCGCTTGGGTGATCTCTTGAGTGCTAACGAAAATGGTCTTGTCTGACAATTCACCGGAATTGGCATCTAGTTCTTTAATCATCTCCTCAACGGTGGCGTAACGTTGTTCCGGGTCTTTGGCAAGCGCCCGCAGAATGACCGCCTCGGTGCGAAAATCCAACGATTCGACGGTTTTGCTAGGGCGGGGGGGTTGGGCTTGGATATGTTGAATGAGGACGTTGGCAAAGGAATCGCCTTTAAAGGGTACATCGCCTGTTACCATCTCGTACAGCACAATGCCCAGTGAATAAATATCGGTGCTCGGCGTGATTTCCTGTCCGGATGCTTGTTCAGGGGCCATGTAAGCAGGTGTACCGGAGCTTGTGCCTGTCGCTGTCAACCGCACATGTCCAGCCAGTTTTGCCAAGCCAAAATCGGTGAGGACAGCCCGATCTCCCACCAGCACAATATTGGCGGGCTTGATGTCGCGGTGAATCACGCCATTTTTATGGGCATAGTCCACTGCCATGCCGATTTGTCGAAAAATGCTCATGGCACGCGCGATAGGCATTCCGTTGGGGTGGTTAGAAATCAAATCTCGTAGGGTGCTGCCCTCCAAGATTTCCATCACCATGTAATAAATATTGCCCTGTACCTCAAAATCATAGACCCGCACGATGTTGGGGTGTGATAATCGTCCGGCGGCTTGGGCTTCCTGCCGAAATCGAACCGAGCCGTCTTTGCTATCCACAATCGCGGGGTGCAGCACCTTGATGGCGACATCTTGGCCTATGTCAGGATTATGTGCCCGATAGACTTCCGCCATGCCGCCGCGCCCTAATAGCCCTTTAATCTCATATTTGCCCAGTTTAAAACCGGCCTTCAAATAACTTAGTGGCGCTTCAGTCATCTCACTCTATATCCCGTCACTTGATCAGCAGTTGCAAGTAACCACTCCCTGCTGAACATCCTCAACTATATAGCGAATTGGCTCTACTATGCAAAGGACATTGTGGACAAATCGGTTTGGCGTTATGCTTAGGTTATAAGCCGTGCAGCAGGCGTCAGGTATCGCCACGCTTGTACAGCTATGATAGATCATGTTTATTATCTTTTTATTTCGAGACTTGGCATGTACCCCACCTCCAAAACTCAGATGGGTATTCAGTTGGCGCAGCAAGGACGCCGCCAAGAGGCTTTAGCTTACCTGCGTCAGGCCGTCCAAAGTGAGCCACCAAATGCTGAAGTGTGGCTGTGGTTGGCGCATGTCTCGCCCGACATCAATGAATATCGCAACTGTGTCTATCAAGCCCTGCTATTAGACACCAATCACCCCGTTGCCCGCCAGATGCAAACGGTGCTCAATCAACCCGTTGGACAACCGAATCCAGCCTATTCCGGCTATTCAGCTTATCCAGCCGCCCAACCCGCCGCTATGTCCGTCGCGCAGCCTGCCTATGGGACATATTCGCTTGGGTCATCGCAGCCCCTCTATACGGATAACGCCCTCATCAATAATCTGGAACGCAAGCGCAAGCGGGGACGACGGGTGCGACGGTGGATCGCGCTTCTCTTCTTTTTTAGCATGTTAATTGCTTGTGGGTTTGGTCTGCGATTTTTGTTTCTCTCGGATGCCTTTGAAGATTGGTTTTACAACCTTAGCTGGTTTGATAGCAGCCGAACCGTCCATTTCACCGTCAATGCCGCTGATGATGTTACTCAATGGCAAGTCGAAGTGGATGTGCCGGAGACATGGCTGCTGGCCGATGAACGGGTTGAAAGCTGGCGCAGCACCCGTGACCGCCTCAAATCCGATTATCCGTTGGCTGATGGCTCCCCAACCATTTGGGAAAGCGTTGAGGCGGATATATCACAAATTGTGGTTGACCCTACCAATGGCGTGGTACAGCCGCCCGTGACCCTCATCGAAACCGATGGGGAGGCCATTGACCGCGATGGGCAAAATGTCGCCCGCCTGCAATTGACACAAATCAAGACCTATCCTCCCGGCATACAAGGTGATGACTGCCAAAAAATGAATGCCATGACGCAGGTTGACCAAGCCACCTTGCAGCCCCAAGCAGATAGTCAGGTGAGTTATAAAGTCCAAAATCAGGCAAATGGGCGTTGTATCTACGTCTTGTACTATCGCAACGAAAATGGGCCTTCCCAGTTGGCCGAAACCATTTATGTCTTGAAAGTGCCAGTGGATGATCTCACCTATGCGGAATGGCAGTTAAGTGTACTGGAGCAAAGCCGGGCTGATTATGAAAGTGCCATCAATAAAATCATTGATACCCTCCAAGTAAGGGCTTCCGTCAACCCGATTCCGACGCCTGAACTTGTCAATTAATAACTCTAACCATTTCCCTATCAAACCATAACGGTTTACCCTCTCGGTTTATTCCAACTAAGCGACGTATAATCTGTTTTAAGAGCCTAAATTCTGAGGTTTGCTCTGTTCAAATATATTTATAACCATATTCAGTACCCCAGTAGTGTACGCCGTTCGGCCTAGAACCCGTATGCTGAGGACAAGGTTTGAAACATACCCCGCAAGAGGCAATTATTTTTTTTGAAGCACCAGAGGGATGTTAGGTTATGTATACTGCAAATGAACTAATGTTTCCACGACAGGCAATCCCAGAATTAAGGGCGATGCGCGGCCCAGAATGGCGCGGGTTGGTAGATCGGATTTCGGCACTGCCCGAAACGCATGAAGAAACCCTTGCGTTTATGTTGATGATGATTCGTTTGAATGGTTGCCTTGAATGTGAAACGGATAGTTACCGAGCGATGAAGGGATGTGATGCCTGTGCGATTCAAACCCTGCGCCGCTATAAGGGGCCAGATAGTGACCTCATGAAACTTTTCCAACAGGCCCTTGCAGAAATACGTGACCATATTGACGTAATGCCGCCTGTGCGAATACCAACCGCCAATTTAGTAGCTGTTTTTTGAGGGTAATCGAAACAAAATCTACTTTCTCGTTTGTGAAATTTTTCAGATGCAAGTTTCTTCTAAGGGACTTGCATCTGTGCTTTATAAGCTAGGGATAAACCTAAACTAGACGAGGGTCTAACCGGATTCAATCGCACCAAAAAGGACAGGCATCGTTGTATCGTGAACCAGATTGGGAAGCCTTAAATGACCTAAACTTCCTGCTGCACAATCGGCTGGTGAGTCCCTTAAATGGCGCGTTGTCGGCGATTGAAAAAGCTACCCCGACAACCGAGGCGGATTGGTGGCGCAACCGGGCCACCAGTCAGGTCTCCAATGCCATTAACTTGGTGACTGCTTGGTCGTGGCTTATCCAATATAAAGCGCAGGGGCAAGTCCCCGAACGTAGCATCCAATCATTCCCCATCCAAAATTTGGCGGATTGGTTGACGATGCAGCTTCAACTGGTTCCGCCGCTTCTTATCGCCAAAAATTTCCTGATTCGTGCCAATCAGCCCGCCCTCCAAGAAGCCCTGTATCTCTTGTACGATGTTGCTGCCAGTCAGGGCACCACCACCAAATTGATCTTGGATACGGGGTCAAATGGCGTGCTGTTCCGCATCCGTTTTACGCGCCTGCGTGAAGCTAAACCGTTTAGTTCATTAGAGGAAATGGAAACCTCACTCGGTCAACACTGGCGGGGCCGCATTATCACCTTTGAACTGCGCATGGCCCGCGACTTCTTACGGATGAACGCCAGCGAACTGCAACTACGGGATAATGGCTTCAACGTCGAATTTGTCTTTGTCATCCAGCGCAAATCCAAAACCGAAAATGGCGAGTCGGACAGCGGCCTACTGCTTCCATCACATGACAGTCAAGCCGTCATCAATATCGCTGAAGCCACTTTGCCGATGCCCCATACCTTAGAACAAGGACCCATTACCACCGAGTCCACCACTGCTCATCTTAAAGGCATTTCTACCCCCGCAGAAACATGGGTCTTAAAACCGACCACCATCCGGGCCTCTGCCGAAATCCCGACAGCCGCTTCATCCGTCCGGGCAATGGTTCCCGATACCCCCTTCCGCCCCGGTGGTTGGTATCGTCCCAAGCGTGCCTCAACGCCGCCTGTACTCCCCTCGGCCACTCCCGCACCAGAGGCCGACTCGGTCATTGTCAAAGTCGAATTACCACCGCCCGCCGAACCGGGAGATTTTAAGGTGAAATCTCGCCGTCTCGCTTCCAAAACGACCAGCCAATCCCTGCCTCAAGTGACTGTTACGACGGAGGCCCCATCGGTTTCGGCGACTGGGCCGCAAGAAATCTTAGCCGAAGCGCCATCGGAAAAAGCTAAAGAGTTGCCTGTGCCAACCCAAACGCAGGAAACCGAACCACCTGTTGATACCCGATTGCAAGCCAGCAGCCCCGATTCTAGCGGGCAAGAAAGCGTAGAGTGGAATTATGCCAATGGATTATAAAAGTCTGCACTGGGAATCAATTGCTTTCTTGCAAGAGCATCTCTACCAGCGGCTCACTGATCCGTTATATAAGGCCATCAGTTTCCTAGAATTAGCAGGGGACAAGGAATTTACACTGAGCAGTCCCAAATTCATCGGGGACGCAAGCCGCAATCTTGAAATTCTGATGATGTTGGTCAAAAGCTGGGCCATCTTGACGGAGTGGAAATTTAAGGGCAGTGTGACTGAAGCTGAATTTCAGCCATTGGCCCAAGAGAAATTCCCAGAATGGCTACTCAACGAAATTGGTGAACAGGCCGTTCTGCGCTTGGAACACACCCGTACCCTAAAAGTTCAGCGTGATACCTTTTTTGAGGGACTTATTTTGCTGGTCAGCATTGCCAAGACAGTCGGTGAAATCAGCCATGTCATGTCAAACGATGCCGAGGAGCCGCATACTGGCGTTTGGCTGCGGGTCGTATTTAAGCCCCCCAAAGCTGAAGGTTTTCAAAGCCGCGCCGCCGTCTTGGAATATTTGAGTACCCAAGATGCCTCCACAGAGACCGTCATTCAGTATGCGGTTGCTGACGATATGTTCGCTATCAATAATGCACGCTTCAGCCTCCAGAAAAACACGCGCACCGGGCATCAAGCCTTTGCCATGCTGCTACCTGTCGTAGGTCGGCCTGCGTCGAGTCCGCCCAAATTAGCGGATATAACCCCAATGCTGACTCTATCACAAACGGGGACACTGGTGATACCCTCTTATACTCCTACAACCTCTGCACCTGTTGTATCTACTGTCGAGGTGGTTGAAACACCGCCCGTTGTACCAACGCCTGAGCCAGAAACACCCCCTGTGCCTGCGGTTGATCCGCTAGCGACAATTACCCTCGAACCCCCGGCGGTTTTGATCCCAATCGCCGAAGATGATGTTATGGCGACCCCGCCTGCCAAGCGACTAACCCTGTTGGAAATTGTTAAACGCACCGAAACCAGCGAGGGGATGGAGGGTGATAAGTCCGAAACCCTGATTATCAACCCGTTTAAAACAACAGGCATCAACATGACCCCACCCGAACCGCTGACGCTGCCGCCCCAAAGCGAAAACATTCCGGCGGAAAGTGTGCCGCTCAACCTGCCCAATGCCGCTGGTATGGGGGCACTGTCGAAGGCTCTGCTACAAATGCACGCCGAAGCCAATCTGTCCGCCAGTGACCCAACAGAATCACCCTCCGAAAACCGCGATGATGCCGCTAATACATCTTTATCGGGCGGTGAACAACCGAACGACACCACCAATTCAGGGTCATCCGCCTCCGCTTAATTCCAGCCTACATACTTAAAGAAGCCTATCCATTCCGAGAGACACACCATCTCTCGGAATTTTTGTTTCCCTATAGAAAGAGCCTACTTGACAAAAAAGTTGACTAGCGTCACAATAGTTTACAGTGTACACAAAAATATATAGTGTATTTTATAGATTACGCTGCAATCAAAAGGGGCTTCAACATGACGCTTTCTCGACGTGAACGGCTGCGCGAAAACACCCGCGAAGAAATCAAGACCATCGCCCGCAAACACATGCAGGAGCAGGGGACAGCGGCAATTTCGCTCCGTGCCATCGCCCGCGACATGGGTCTGACCGTCACCGCGCTCTATCGTTACTACCCCAGTCATGACGAGTTGGTAACGGCGCTGATTGTAGATGCGTTTAATGCCCTAGCCGATGCGATGGAACAAGCCGATAGCGGTCAGCCCCGCGAACGTTACGCCGAACGCTTGATGGCAGTCATGTTGGCCTATCGGGAATGGGCCATGCAAAATTCAGGTGATTTTCAACTAATTTATGGCAACCCCATCCCCGGCTATCATGCCCCGCGTGAAGTGACCGTGCCCGCCGTCATTCGAGGCTTCCGGGTCGTGGTCGGCATACTGGCAGAGGCGATGGCAAATGGTGAATTGCAAGCAAGTGCCGAGTATCAACAACTGCCACCCTATGTCTCGGCCTATATGATTGAACTGATTGAGCGCGATGGCTATAACATTCCGCTTCAACCGATGTATTTTGGGGTATCGGGTTGGGTCAAGATGCACGGCATGATTATGTTGGAACTGTTCCAACACACCCCCGCCGTCGTCGGCGACCCCGAAGAATTTTACCGTTTTGAAATCACCAACATCCTGAAAACCGCCGGCTTAAGGCTTAAATAAGGAAACGAACCATGCCTACCGAACTAAACGTTGTTTTTGGCACCGGCCCGGTGGGTCGCGCCGTCACTCAAGAACTGGTCAATCGCGGCAAAAAAGTGCGGGTCGTCAATCGCAGTGGCAAAGCCGATGTGCCCAACGGGGTCGAAATCATGAAAGGCGATGTCACTGACCATGCCTTCACACGGGAGGCTGCAACGGGGGCGAGTGTGGTCTATCAATGTACCAATCCACCCTATACCGAATGGGTTAAACTCTTCCCAGCACTGCAAGCTGGCGTATTGGAAGGGGCGGCTTCGGCAGGGGCAAAATTGATTGTAATGGACAACCTGTATATGTATGGCCCAACGGCAGGCAAACCCCTCACTGAAGATTTACCCTATAAAGCCACCAGCCGCAAAGGGATGACCCGCGCAAAGATGGCTCAAGAGATTATGGCCGCACATCGCAGTGGCAAAGTGCGGGCCGCGATTGGCCGAGCCTCCGATTATTTTGGGCCGGGGGCAATGGATTCAGCAGCGGGGGATCGTTTGTTTTTGGCGGCACTGGCTGGCAAAGCGGCGCAGATAATCGGCAATCCTGATTTGCCGCACACCTACAGCTATGTGCCCGACATCGGCAAGGCACTGGTGACATTGGGGGAGCGCGAAGAGGCGTTGGGTCAAATCTGGCATCTACCCGCGCCGGAAACCGTGACCACACGCGAATTTGTGACTAGGGTCTATCAGGAAACGGGCCACACGCCGCGCTTGCAAGTTGCCAATAAATTCATCCTCCGAGCGATGGGTCTATTTGTTCCCCCCTTGCATGAACTGGTCGAGATGTACTACGAATTCAACGAGCCGTTTATTATGAGCCACGACCAATTTGCCAAAGCCTTTGGCGCAGATGTCACTCCCCTGCAAGAGGCCATCCACACTACCGTTGCATGGTTCCGCGACCACACCCAAGACACCAAAGTGGCCTAATTTCAACACACCCCACTTATCATCCCTCCCAAGATTTTGAGGAGGGATTTTTTGTCAATATTCCCCCACGATTCGGCATATTTCACCATTTTGGACTACACTCATGGATAAATTTCTCATCACCCATTGGGTAGGCAAAAAAGAATGCGCCGCGATTTTGTGTGGATGTTTGGGTTGGCTGTGCTGGTTGGCTGTCTATTGATTGTCCTCTTGGATGAACCCGGCTACACCGACGCCTATTATTATTTCAATGCGGGTCAGCGTTTGGCACAGGGCGACGGGCTAACCGACCCGTATGTATGGATTTATCTCAACCCACCCGATAAAATTCCCGCCCCCAGTCACACCTATTGGATGCCGCTGGCTTCAATTCTCAGTGCGGGCAGCATGGTGATTTTTGGCGCGAATTTTAATGCCGCTCAAATTCCATCGGTTTTGGCGCTGGCAGGGTTGGTCGTGATGGGGGGCTGGCTAGGATACACATTAGGGGGCACACGCCGCTATAGCTGGATGACAGGCTTAATTGTCCTCTTTGGTGGATTCTTCTTCCCTTTTTGGGCCAACACCGATACGTTTGCCCTCTATGGCTTGGTCGGGGCCGGGGCGCTGATTACAATGGGGCTTGGGTATCAAAAGCACGATTGGCGGTGGTTCGCGCTCAGTGGGGCACTCAGCGGCCTAGCCCATCTAACCCGCGCCGATGGCCTGTTGCTTTTATTGGTCGCCCTCTTGCTGACCCTGTGGCCTCGCCCCAACTGGAAAGCCGCCACCAGCACGCTTGCCGCCTATTTAATAGTCATGCTGGCGTGGTTTATCCGCAATCTGGATGTCATGAACTCCCCTATCCCCAGCGGCGGAATTAAGACGGCCTTCCTGCGGGGCTACAATGAATTATTCGCCTATCCGGTGGACTGGTCATTCTCGAATTTTGTGGATTGGGGTGCAGATAATATTTTGGAATCACGTTGGAACGCCCTACTGAGCAATTTTGGGACATGGCTGGCGGTGGAAACATGGATTTTGATCGGCCCATTTGCACTGGCAGCCCTGTGGAAACGCCGCAAAAATCGCTTGCTCACGGGATTCTGGATTTATGCGTTAGGCCTGCATCTCGCTATGACGTTTATTTTTGCCTTTCCCGGCTATCGCGGTGGATTGTTCCATTCCTCATCAGCCCTTGTACCGTTTTGGGCCATCTTGGGGATTATGGGCCTCGATGACGGGATCAATTGGGCAGCCCAACGGCGCAGATGGCATCCTCCACAGGCCCGCACGGTCTTTGGCACAGCGGCATTGGTTTTAGTCATCAGCTTGAGTGGTTTTGCATGGTCAGCCCAAGCGCAAAATCGGGAAGAAGCCCCTGACTATGATGAAATCAACACCTATTTGCCAGCCGATGCCGTTTTGATGGTAAATGACCCACCCGCGTGGTATTTTCATACGGGGTTGATGAGTGTCAATTTGCCCGATGCACCGCTTGACCGCCTGCCAGAAATTGCCAGCCGCTATTGTGTCACCCATCTGGTGATTGATAAAAACGTTACCGATGCGTTTACCCCGCTGATTGATAAAGGCGCCCCTCCACCGCCATTTTTAGAGCTAATTGCCCATTTAGATAGCAATACAGAAGGAACCGGAGACGATGTCCGTATCTATCGCTTCATTGAAGAAGCCATTCCCTATGCCAGCCGCTGCCACCCGACTGGGAATTCGCCCAATTGATCTTTTGCTGCTGCTGATCTCGGCCCTCAGCATCATCGGCTATACCATTTTTGCGGCAGTTTATGATCGGGCAGGCTTTCCACTGGACGATTCTTGGATTCATCAGGTCTATGCCCGCAATCTGGCACGACATGGCGAATGGGCCTACATCCCCGGTCAACCTTCGGCGGCTTCGAGTGGCCCACTGTACACTGCCGCGCTTGCCATTGGACAGTTGTTGGGTCTCTCGCCTGTGCTGTGGGCCCATCTATTAGGCGTAATCGCGCTGACAGTGGCGGGTTCGGTCAGTGTGCGCCTAGCCGAACAACTCTTTCCGAATCTTAAATGGGTTGGGCCGGGCACAGGGCTGTTGATTATTCTGTCGTGGCATCTGATTTGGGCGGCTGCGTCGGGCATGGAGACCATGTGGTTTATCACCTTCAGTCTCATTTTGATTTGGCGTTTCTGGCAAGAACCCGGTCTGCCCAAAACCACCCACCAACAGGTCTTAAAAAATGGCATGGTGATTGGTTTCATCAGCGGCTTGTGTTATTTAAATCGGCCTGAAGGATTGCTGCTGTTAGGGCTTGGTGGGCTAATCGTTTGGGTCTGCCGCATCTATCCTGACTTCAAAACGTTTGTGACGTGGGGCATCGGGGTGGCAATTGGGGCAGCCATCATCATGATTCCCTATATCGCCATCAACCTATCTCTCATCGGCGAACCTCTCCCCTCCACTGTTCGCGCCAAAATCGCCTATAACGCGGGCTTCCGTGAGGAATTTATCGGCACGCGCATTTGGAAGATGGGCATCACCATGTTGGCCGGGGCGCAGTTGATGTGGGTACCGGCGGTGATCGTGGGAATAATTGCCATTGCCCGTCAAAAAATCGCCCTAAAATGGTTATACCTTCTGCCCATTTTGTGGGGTCTCGCTCATTTCACCGTCTATCTGATTGTCATGCCCGTTTATTTCCATCATGGGCGTTATGTCATGCCTGTTTTGCCGACCCTGCTGCTCTACGGTGTTGGGGGCACATGGATCATTGTCGAATGGGGCAAAAATTCCGCCCCCAAACGTGTCCTAACGCGCACCCTCGCCCTGAGCGCGATTTTGGCAGTCCCCGGTTTTTGGTGGATTGGTGGCAAGGTCTATGGTGAAGATGTCAAACTTATCAACACTGAGATGGTCAAGGCGTCGAAATGGGTTGAGCTAAATGTCTCTAAAGAGGATGTTTTCGCGGTGCATGACATTGGGGCATTGGGCTATTTTGCCCCGCGTGAGCACGTGTTTGATATTGCGGGTTTGGTCAGCCCAGAGGTTGTGCCAATTATCACTGACCGCGAAAAAACGATGGAATTGATGTGTAAGAAGGGAGCGAAGTGGATGATGGTTTTGACGACCCAAAATCCCGCTGAGGACGATGATCCACGTATCGAACTGGCCTACATTACCGATTCGCCCTATCTCAAAGAAATAGCTGGTGACAACATGAAGGTCTACACACTTGACTGGACAAAAGGGAACACACGCGGTTGTACGCCTCAATAGACTATAGGCTGAATCGAAAGCATCATTCCAGATTCAGCCTATATATTCATTGATTAACTTTCAGGGGCAGGTGGGGCATCACGCGAAATGCCGGGGACTTGCAAACTCACCAGATAGGATTTGCTGCCCTCACGCACCTGCACTACCCCTAATTCACGGGTGATATTTGTCCAGACAAATTCCGCCCAAGGGCTTTCGATCCAGCGCGGGGTGCCACTGCTGGCAAGTTCCTCTAGGGAAAAAGGAGCGGTACGGGGCCAAGGAATGATTTTGGCGCTGGAGTCTGCCTCAACCTCATACGCCTTCATCCACCCCCCGGTAGGGATGACCAGAGCGCGGGATTCGACCAAATCGGCACAGGTCTGGCGCAGGGTCGCAAATCCATTGGCGGGCCATGGCGAATAGCGTTCGACGGTGCGGTTAGAGTCATATAAATTTAGGGTCAGGCTTTCCAACACAGGGCTATCGGTGCTGGGCGGCACAATATCATTTTGCCAATCGTAGAAACCTGTACGAATAATCGTTTCAATCAAACTGCGGATTTGGTCATCTGTGAGGCGGGCCTCTAAAATTTCATTCCGCCCTGACAGAATATTGACCCACACCAGCCGTCCATCCCCCCATAAGGTGCATAAGGGAACATCGTTATCAAAATAGGCTTGGGGTTCATAATTTGCTTGATCGTCCATCCGCAAAATGATTGTCTCTGGCGAACGATCCCATTCAAACAATCCTAAATTATCCGTATTGGACGAATTTCCATCACCTTTATTCCTATTGTCATCCTTGTTACAGGCTGCCAGCAATAACAGGCCAATCAACAACAGGCTGACAAAACGCCGATTCATTGGGTTAGGGAGTAAACCCTTTAACATGCGCTGCGCTCCTTGAACTACCGCGTACAAGCCAGTACGTGTACAGCATTGTAGCGCCGCCGCCGTTACATGCCAAATGCAAACGGGCAGCAGAGTCTATTCCGCCGCCCGTCTGGTGTACAAAATTTGTCAGAATCTAGTGACTATTCTGGCACAATCTCATAGGCTTGGTCGTCCAAAACGAAGATGATATGGTCGCCAACCGCATAAAATTCGGCCACTCGTTCATCCGCGTCCAAGAGTTCAAAGTAGGCATCGCTTAGGAACACAATTTGCTCTGGTTCCATCGTGTCAGCGTCATAGGTGGTATCAATCCACACCCCCTCGCGCCAGACAAAGGTACGGTCTCCTATAATCTGTATCGGCTGCTGTGGGGCATAGTAGCCTTCAGTAGCTGGGACTTCGCCGCCACCGAAATCTCCCGGTGTTCCAGCAGCAGTCATCGTGGGTAAGGGCATCGCGGCAGGCGCATTTGCCATATCGCTCGTTGTCTCAGCCGCATCTACCGCAGCCGAACCAGAAGTCCCACCCGAAGCCTGTCCAACCTGCGCTTCGGCCTCGCGCAGTACATCATCTCGACCCGTCTGGGTGAAAATGTCGTCCTCAGTGATTAGGAAGGAGGTGTAGGGCGTGATAATCCCATAGCGGATGCTTAGGCGCACGATGCTATCCACCAATTCGGGATTCTCACCATTCAGTCGAATCTGATTGAGTAAATCCCCAATCCGGCGGGTCGCCCACAAGCGCGGAATCAATTCCTCGCCGCCTGCATTGGCCCGGAAATCGAGTTCGCTATAGGTAAAGGTCTGGGTCTCATTTTCGACCTTGCCGCTTAACTTCAAACTGGCGTTATCGGCGTCGCCACGATAGCGTCCGGTCACAATCAACTGTGAGCCGATAAACAAATCGGGGAGGTTATCAATGGCGGGATACACGTCATAGACATTAACCCCCTCAATTTCCAACACCAAATCGGTCAGCACAGGTGAGTTGATCTTGTTATACAAATTGCTGACTTCTTCATCCACCCGTTCTGTTGGGCGCACATAGGCCGACACTCCGCCAAAATTCTGGCTAAGTTGATCGAGCAGCACGGTATCTACATCATCACCGACACCAAAGGTAAAGAAGCGAACATTTTCGGGGGCATTGGCTTTTACATTCGCCAAAATATTCGCACCAACCGTCTCGCCCTCGGTGGGTAGACCATCGGTCAAAAATAGGATGACGGTCTGGCGTTCACGCCCATTCATATCCAAGGCCGCCTTCAAAGCGCCATCAATGTTCGTGCCACCAATCGCCTCTAGGCCGCTGATCCAATCTTTGGCATCTTCCACCGCGTCTAAGCCTTGCATGTCGTTGGCATAAACATTGACCCCGGTGCTAAACACCACCAAATTAAAGCGGTCTTCGCTGTTGAGGTTATCCAACACATATTTGGTCGCGGCACGGGCCTGATCCCATTTTTCGCCGAACATGGAGCCGGATTGATCCAGCACCACAATTACATCTTTGGGGATAACACGGCTCTCATCCACTTCAACGGGTGGCGAGACCAGTACGACAAAAAAGCCGTCTTCGCCCGCGCTTTCCCGGTAAGTCAGCAGATTGAGATTAATATCTTCACCCGATACCCCATAGTACAAGCTAAAATCGGTGGGTTCCTGTGTGTTGGTCGTCTCAAATCCTGCCACAAATGAGGTATCGCTCTTGCGGTCAATCGCAATCGGGTGCGTTGGCGAATAGACGTTGCTGATGGGATCGTTGGATTCCACACTAACGCGAATGCTCAATTCACCAACTGGCAGCGGTGAGACATGACGGGTACGAAGTGGGTAAACATAGTGAACAAGGCCGCTTTCAACGGGCAGCAGTTGGGTATATTCGATTTGCAATGTACGCTGACCACCCGCCGGAATGGGGAATACATTCGCTTGGATGGCGTCTGTTCCAACATACTCTAACAATGCAGGGTCGCGCATTTGGCGTACAATCTGGTCATAAATGGCGCGGGCCTCATCTTTTTCCAAAATCTGGGCTTGGATGGGCACGCCATCAATAATCATCTTTAGGTCAGAAATGGTGACGCCGCGTGGCAGTGGGAAAACATAGGTGCCTTCAGCCTGCACCGTGCCTTCGTTGACAAAAACTTGGTCAATGGTCGTGCGGGCGATTTGATCGGTAATTTCAACCGAAACCCGATGTGATTTAATGAATACGGGGGAGGTAGATTGTTGGGCGGTTCCAGTGGTGGGTGTGGTGTCTTGTTGGGCCATCACCGGAAGTACACTCGCAATTACCATGACCAGCCCCAAAGTCAGGGCTATAATCAGGGATGCTTTGGCTCTCATGGGTAGCAATATTCTCCTTAAAAGACTAATGGTCTTTTGTGGGCAGGACGTTAACCAGAGCAAAAAAGTTCCCATATATCTTTGAAACGAGTTATTTCGTATGGAAAAAGTACGAACTGATATTCACTATTTGACGGAAACCATCGGCGTCCGTCCACCCCTGTCTCAAGAGGAATATGAGGCGGGTCAGTATGTCGTTTCCCGTTTGCGCGAAATCGGCCTGACCGACGTACAAGAACAGCCCTTCTACAGCATTCGGCGGGTGGGTGAACGGCTTGGTTTTATCACGCTTCTTGCCAATTTTGGCGTATTAATCGGCGCATTGGGCAGTGGCAAATCACGTCTCCTACGATTATTGAGCGTGACGCTGACGTTGTTGGCCCATCACAATTTCCGTCGTGCTTTGACGGGGCGTGCAGCGCTTGGGGAGTGGTTTTGGCCGCAGCGCCGTTCCCAAAACATCATCGCCCGCCTGTCTGCCCAATCCAGCGAACCCAAAACACGGGTGGTGCTGCTGGCCCATCTGGATACCGATGTTGTCCGTTTTTCAGCCCAACCCCAAATGCGCCCTTACAGCCCCTATCTATTCAGCAGTTTGCCCGTGTTGGCGTTTGCGGGGGCATTATTCACCGCGCTAAATGCCCCGGTCTGGATGCGGCGTTTGATCGGGGCGTTGATGATCGGGCAGGCAGGGTTGGTCATCACTGATGAAATTGGCCCAAACAGCCCCGGTGCGAATGATAATGCCTCAGGGGTAGCCCTCTTGCTCGCACTTGCGGAAGCATTGACCCATCACCCGCTGAAAAACACCGAAGTGGTCTTGGCTTTTACGGGGTGCGAAACGGCGGGCTGTAATGGGGCGGCTGAATTGGCTGCCAAATATGGTAAAGCATGGCAGTCGGCATGGTGGTTGGCAATTGACAGCATCGGCGCGGGTGAATTGTGCTGGGTAACAGAGCACGGTTGGGGGGCGGATTTTGGCTCACGCTATCACTCCGGCTCCAATTTAATGTGCATTTTAGAGCAGGTTGCTGCTGCTAACCCTGCCCTCGGTGTCATGGGTCGCCCATTAATAACCGTCAATGCAGTGGGGCCGCTGGTTAGTGCTGGTTGCAAGGCCGCTGCGATTATGGGCTATGAACGGGCTGGAAATACACCCGTCCAATGGCGACAAACCGGGGATACCACCGATGTTTTGAACATGGATACGCAACAACGGGCTTATGAATTTATACAGGCCGTCTTAACCAAAATAGATGAGGACACAAGCCAAAAATGATCGAAGTCCAAAATCTGGTGAAAAAATATGGGGATTTCACCGCCCTACATGGTATTTCCTTTAAAGCTAGAGAAGGTGAAATTCTCGGCTTTTTGGGGCCAAATGGCGCGGGCAAAACCACCACCATGCGCATTTTGACGGGATTTATGCCACCAACCTCCGGGGTTGCCAAAGTCGCAGGTCATGATATTTTTGAGGAATCCCTCGCTGCCCGTGAGAAAATCGGCTATCTGCCGGAAACCGTACCCCTCTATCCCGATATGACCGTGCAGGGCTATCTGGAATTTATGGCGGAACTGCGGCATGTGCCGGAGCGCAAAAAACGCACCCAAGAAGTGCTGGCATTGGTCGGCATGGAACACCGCGCTAAAAGCCTGATTCGCAGCATTTCCAAAGGGATGCGTCAGCGGGTCGGCTTGGCTCAATCGCTGATTCACAACCCGCCTGTGTTGATTTTGGACGAACCAACCATCGGCCTTGACCCCGCCCAAGTGGCTGATTTGCGCAGTTTTATCCGCGACCTCCGCACCCAACACACCGTTATGTTCAGCACCCATATCCTATCCGAAGCCGAACAAATCTGTGATCGGGTGGTCATTATCAATCGCGGTCAAATTGTGGCACAGGGCGCTCCCCGCGAACTCCGCTCCAAGCTGAATCTAGGGAGTCGGATTTATGTCGAAGCACGCGGACGGGCCGACCAAAAATCCCTTGCCAATACCCTTTCTAAAATACAGGGCGTCAAATTTGCCGAACCCTATCAAAACGGCGTAGTGGTCAATGTCAAAGACAACAAGGATGTCCGTCCGGCATTGGCGGCGGCGATCTTGGAAAATGGCCTTGAACTGCTGGAACTCCGCCCTGTCGCCATTACCCTTGAAGAAATTTTCCTCGAAGTCACAACCGCGCTAGGAGCAGAGGAAGATGCGTAATATTTGGACTGTTTTTAAGCGGGAACTCCGCCAATATTTTGTTTCCCCCATCGCCTATCTGGTCATGTTTGCGGTGCTGCTGCTGATTGGCCTCAATTTCAACACCGACCTGCAAGACCGTGCCAATTTTGAACCTGCTGACGGCACAGTCGTACTCAGCACCTTCGCCTTTTTGATGGTCTTTTTTGCGCCCCTGCTGACCATGCGCCTCTTTGCCGAAGAAACCCGTGAAGGCACACTTGAATTGATGCTCACCATGCCCATCCGCGACCACGAGTTGGTGATTGGCAAATTTTTGGGAGCGTGGGCTTTCTATAGCATTATGCTGGCGGTCACGTTGGTCTATCAGGGCATTTTGCTATCCCTGACCAATTTCGACCCCAGTCCCGCCCCGTTGCAGTCCGAACTCGATCTTGGCCCCATTATTGGGGGGTACATCGGGATTTGGCTATTCAGCGGCGCGACCATCGCCATCGGTATGTTTTTCTCGGCCATGACCGAAAACCAGATTATCGCCGGATTCCTCAGCATGGCGGTGCTGTTTATTCTGTGGGTCGGGGACTTAGCCGGATTGCTGCCCGCCTCCATTGTGAGCACCCGCGTCGCTGAGGCCCTGCGTGTCATCAGCCTCCAATCACACTATTCGACCTCGTTTCTGGAAGGGGTCATCCGGCCTGAAGATGTCTATTTTTATGCAGGGGTGATGTTTATTATGCTGTTTGTGACCACCCGTTTGGTTGAATCGCGGAGGTGGCGGTAATGAATTTCCGAAAGGCTATCCAATCTCTCGATTTACCCAAACTATCGCGCTGGGGGGCGATGGTTGGGGCGATTTCGCTGTTGATTGCCCTTATCATCTTCCTCGTCGAAGAAAAACTGACCAATGAGGCGTTTGCCGCCTTGATTATCGGCGTCATTGGCTTAGGGGCATGGTTCTTAATCGCCCCGGATGAACTGCGCGGCTGGCTGAGTGGCCGTCAGATATATTATGGCACGGGTACGGTGGTCGTCACGGTTATTTTTGTCGGTCTTGTTTCGTCCGGTTATGCTGTCATTCAGCGCCAGCAGATTACGGGTGACTTGACCACTTACCAGAAATTCACACTCGATCAAGTCTCGCGGGATGCCGTCAATCGTCTTACTGAGCGCATCAATCAAGCCGAGCAAGCCGCCCTAGCCGCTGAGGGGCGTGATTTGGAAATTACAGCCAAAATTGTCGGGTTCTATCCCCGCGATCAACTCCGCGAGCGCGAGGCCGCCGACATCATCTTGCGCCAATTTGTCAATGAGGGCAAAGGCAATATTGAAGTCGAATATATTGACCCCGATGAAAACCCCCTCTTGGCGACTCGCTACGGCTATGGGCTTTCCAGTTCAGATGGTTCGCTCATTGGGCCACTGTTTTTAGCGATTGTAGACCAAGATGACAGCTTTTATGGCTTTCAACCGCAGCCCATTGGTGAGCCAAACGAGCGCGATATTGCCACGACCATGCTACAATTTTTGGTCGCCGACCAATTTACGATATATTTTGTAACTGGGCACATTGAGAACCAAGTTACCTCTGAGGCAGGACTTGGACTATCCTATGCTGGCAATGCGCTCAATGGACTTGGCATCACCTTCCAAGAATTAGATTTGGCACAGGTCGAGGCCGTTCCCGACGATGCCAGTGCGATTGTGATCTCCAGCCCTCAGACCGACTATTCGGAAAGTGACATCGCCAAAGTTGATGCTTATATCCAGCGCGGTGGCAGCATGTTAATTACTGCCGACCCACCCTATGTGGATTCGACGCTGGCATCAGGGAACAACCTATCTTTTCTGAAGGATAGTTTGTTCAACCAATACCTTTGGAATGAATTTGGGGTGCGCTTCCGCGAGGATTTGATTTCAGACACCTTTCAATCGGCCACAGGTAGCGAATTTAACCTCTTGATACAGCTATTTAGTGGTCATGCCGCCATCGCCAATTTCCCCAATACGTCGCCTGTTCTTAGTCTTGTTCGCTCCATTGAGACGGTTGAAGAGGTTACAGGGGGTGTACCGGAATCCGACACCAATCAAGCCAACTATGTTCGCAACCCTTTACTTTTTTCCAGTGACCAATCCTTTTCTGAGCTAGGCCTGCCCGATGCGGACGGCAATTACAGTCTATCTCGTCTGAATTTGGATAATCCTGCCGACTACACCGATGGGGTAGATATTCGCGGCCCACTTCCAGTCGCTGTCGCCATCCAAGTGCCACTCGAAGATCAAGCCGTCGTTACGCCGCGCATCATTTTGGTAGGGGATTCAGATTGGATGACCAACACCCTGATTCCACAGGCCGCCAATAGTTATCTGTGGCAGAGCTTCATTGATTGGCTGATTGGGTATGCCGAAGTCGCCGCGCCACCCGCCGCCACCCGGCCCGACCTGCTGCCTGTGACGGTTAGTGACCAAGAACGCAGCCGGATTCAACTGATTACGCTTGTTTTGCTCCCCGGTCTTGTGCTTGCTGCCGGAGTAATGGTTTGGGGGACACGCCGTCGGAATTAGCGGCAACTGCTGATTGTCCCTAAAATTTAGGCGAAAATTTATACGCCGATCCAATAGTTAAGGTGTAGTATATAAAGACGGCACGCACTACACCTTTTGGTTTTTAAAGGCCGTACTAGTGGACATTGAAAAATTCAATGTTTTTGTACATATGAACCAAAAACGTGTAAGAAAATCAAATTTGCCGTATACTGTGATGTTGCTACTGTTTGCGGGTGTGATGGTTGGTTTGTTAATCGCTAACGGCCCACCCTTTCAACCCAGCACCAACAGGGCAACCCCAGCCGCGAGTATCAGACCCATTTTTGGCGCAGAGGAATCCCTCGACGATATTATCGGAATTCGTCTCGTTAATCGCCTGTCAGATGAGTCTATTTTGTTGGTACGTAGTCCCGATAACTCGTGGGTCCGCGGAGATGTGGCAAACGCCGCTCCCGACCCTACGGCGGCTGAGTTGGCGACTGAAGTAATTTACAACCTGTGGCTGACTGAACT
This sequence comes from Chloroflexota bacterium, assembly GCA_024434115.1. Classification (GTDB taxonomy): domain Bacteria; phylum Chloroflexota; class Anaerolineae; order Aggregatilineales; family J027; genus CFX10. Next base: position 94,705 of record QMIT01000011.1, on the reverse strand, counting down.
CGTAAAGTTTGATGAGACCACTGACTTCAGCCAGTATGGTCTCGATCCGCAGCCCCAATTTGTGGTAAGTTTTGGGGTGATTGCGTACAATCAAAGTAACGGTAATGAGGTAAAGGATACCACCTTGCAAATTGGCTCGCTGAATCCCACACAAACCGCCTATTACGCGGTTTTTGTTGACGGCATCACCAATGATCGTCTTGGGGAATGGGTCTATCTGATTGACACAGGCAGTATCAACACCCTCATGTATTTGTTGGCGACGGATTTTGCGCCATTAGACGCCACACCACCGGCGGATGAAAGTCAGATGCCGCCGACATCGTAGCACCGATCTGGGGACAGCCAGTTAGCAGAACATGGCCCTACCCTGTGCGGTAGGGCTTTCTTGTCGTAGGGACTTGCATAAACAAACGTAAAGCGGGAAACTTTGAAGGTAATAACGCATGACGATGACATTGACCATGCCCACCACAATTGAGGTAAACAAACAGTTGACCATGCAGGAGCAACTGACCATTTTAGCCCAGAAAAAAGGCTACATCACCTATGATGATATGCTCAGAACCCTGCCGCCTGAAGATAAAGAGAATGTGCCGCTGATCGAAAAGCTCTTCGACGAGCTAACTGAGGCGGGCATTGCCGTCTTGGAAGCACCGCCAGAAGAAGACGAAGAACCCGATCTGGATTCGCTGGAGGAGTTTGTCCTCGACGAAGAAGATGCCCTCAGCGAGATCGAACTGCTGACACCTGATCTGTCGAAGGATGCAGGTTATCAACAGGCCATCGAAACCGATGATGTCGTAGGGCTATATCTCAAGGAAGCTGGTCATATTCCGCTGCTCACGGCGGAAGAAGAAGTTTCGCTTGCCAAACGTATGGAGGCGGCTGAATTTGCCCAAGCCCAAATGGACGAACTGGGCGATATGATGGATTACGACATGCGTGAACGTCTGCAAGCCATCATTGAAGACGGTGGTTTGGCGCGTGAACATCTCATCCGGGCCAATTCGCGTCTGGTCATCAGCGTCGCCAAAAAGTTTGTCGGGCGGGGTGTCCCCTTCCTTGATCTGATTCAAGAGGGCAACATTGGCCTGATTCGTGCTGTGCGTAAATTTGAATATCAACGCAAACACAAATTCAGCACTTATGCGACATGGTGGATTCGCCAAGCCGTCAGCCGTGCGGTTGCCGATCAAGGCCGTACCATTCGTGTCCCGGTGCATATGGGCGACCAACTGAATAAGATGCGCCGTACTAGTTTGGAACTACAGCAGTCGTTGGGCCGTGACCCCAATCCGGATGAAATTGCTGACCGGATGGAAACGACCTCCGACAAAATCCATACCCTGATGGAGATTTCGCGCCGTCCCATGAGCCTCGACACGCCCATTGATGACGAGGGTGACACTAATCTGGGGGATTTTATCGAGGACACCAGCAGCCCTGCCCCCGATGAACTGACTATGCAGAACTTGCTGCGTGAACAGTTGGAATTAGTGTTGGCACGCCTGCCCGAACGTGAAGCTCACATCCTGCGCCTGCGTTATGGCTTGCTGGACGGCGAAACCCACACCCTCGAAGAAGTGGGGCGGCAAATCGGCGTTACTCGTGAGCGCGTGCGTCAATTGGAGGCCCAAGCCCTGAATCGTCTGCGTCGTTCATCGGCTCACACCCTGTTGGTAGATTACTTGCGCTAATAGGGGATAGACGATGGGCCAACGCTCTCAACTACGCCAAACACCCTTTCTCTGGCCCGTCCTCATTGTGGTGATTGGCGTACTGCTGCTGCTCGATAACTATTTGCTGCTCTCGCTGGATGTGCTGAATTTTTGGCCCGTCCTGCTGATTTTTCTGGGTCTACAACTGCTGTGGCGCGGAGATTTTGCACTCAGTTGGCAGGCCCAGACCTTTGGTATCACGCGCGGCAGTGTGCAAAGTGGCCTGATCGAAATCAGCAGCGGTGAGATAGACGTTAAGCTCAAAGCCCTGACCAAACCGGGGCGTTTGGCTGCCGGACAATATACGGCCCGTTCTCGCCCCAATTTAAATGTTCGCAATAATCGGGCCTCGCTCACCTTGCGGCGTGGCAATACTTGGCTGTTTTCATTGGCCGATTGGGATGTCAACCTCGCCCCCGACCTGCCTTGGGCATTGTTAGCTAGTTCCCACCTCGGTCAGTTGGAGATGGATTTGCGCGGTCTTGATCTCAGCCGGGTATATATGGCTTCCGGTTTTGGCGATGTACGTATCGTCGCACCGGATCGTCCATCTGGCCCCATTTTGGCGCGTTCGACCTTCGGAGATGTGCGCCTTGCCGTCCCGGAGCATGTACCCGCCATTATCCATGTGCAAAGTGGGCCGTTTTGCCGCATTATCCGCCATTCCCGCCAATTCCGTCAGCGTCCCGACCATACGATTGTCACCGCTGCCTATGAGCCAGACCATCCCGCCATTGAAATTACCCTAACCAGTGTCTTTGGCAATATCCACCTCATGAGCACCCCGGCCCGCATGTTGGGACAGGCTGAGGAAGAAGCCTCAGTCCTCGATTCTGACGACCAATAAACATCCTTGCAGCTTTAGGTGCTGTCAAAATTCCCCCACTAATGCTCAACGGTTCAATCTCGTCAATCGTTGAAAGCCAATTCTACGCTACAATACGGCGCACATAGGACAAAACGCTTATAAAATCATGACCACTCCCGAACAATCAACCACCAGCAATGGGCAGACCCTAGCGACGAGTATCAATCCCGAAACCTTTAAGGCCATCGGGCGGAACCGTTCGTTTCTTGCCCTGTTGATTGGGCAATGGGCTTCCTTTTTTGGCGACCAATTTACCATCATTGCAGCCCTACCGGTGATTCATCACCTCAGCGGGGGCAATGCGCTTGCGACTGCCGCTATGCCCATTTGCTTGGCTCTGCCGCGTATCTTTTTTGGTTTGGTCGGGGGTGTTCTGGTAGATCGTTTTGACCGTAAAACGCTGATGTTAACGAGTGAGGCCATTCGCGGCTCTTTAATGATGATGCTCGTGTTTGCCAGCCGCGATGCTGCCTATCTGTGGATGTTTTATTTCGTCGCACTGGGGCAGGGGACGGTTGCCACGCTTTTCTACCCAGCCCGCTCCGCCATATTGCCCATTATTCTCACCCGGCAAGAACTTGCCATTGCCAACGCCCTCCTCAATATGGGGGTGGTGATGGCGCTGTTATTTGGCAGTCTGATGGCGGGGGTGACAGTCGAACTCATTGGCCCCCAGTGGGCTTTTGCGATTGATGCCAGTAGCTATTATATTTCTGGCCTCACCATTTTGTTGATAACCCTCCCCAAGCGCACTATCGCACCTAGCGCATCGGCCCAACAGGTCTGGCATGAACTCAAAGAAGGCCTCATCTATGTGTGGCAGACCCGCTCCGTGCGGTATATTATGGCGCTGTCTGTGGCGGTTGCATTGGGATTGGGCGGTACGCTCATTCTGACCCTCGACTATCTGCAAAATGAACTAGAAGTCGGTACTAGTCAATTTGGCCTAGTGATTGCGGTACTAGGAATTGGCATTATATTAGGAGGAGCGATCCTAAAAAAACTGTCCGGGGCGTTGCCGACCAATCGCCTTGTCGCGCTGGCGATCACCATCAATGGGTTGGCCCTCACATTTTTTGTGATTCAACCGCCGTTGGGCATTGTTTTGGGATTGGCTGCCATCATTGGGTTTAGTTTTGTGGTCTCGCGGGCCGTTTTGGGCACATTAACACAGGCCATCCCGCCAGATGCTTTGCAGGGACGGGTTCAAGGCGCATTTGACCTTGTATTCCAAGCGCCTTTTGTACTTTCAATTGGTCTGGCAGGGGCGATGCTAGGTGTCCTCCCTGTACAAACCGTATTTTTTTGTTATGGTATGATGTTGATATTCACCGCCTATCTTGCACTCCGCTTGTTGCAAGGCATTGATGAAGTAGTCTATGCAGATCGCACGACGGTTGAACTTTGATCTGCGGAAAAGATGAGACGATGAGGAAGGCAGAAAATCCTATGCCCAGATTATTGATTGTGGATGATGAAGTCGCCACTGTAGACATGCTCTCCACCTATCTTAAATTGCTCGGTCACGAACCGCTTGGGGCGTACAACGGCACGGATGGCTTAGTCTTGGTCGAAGTCGAAAAACCCGATCTGCTGATCCTTGACCTCATGATGCCCGATATTGACGGTTTTGAGGTGTGCAAACGAGTCCGCGCACATGCCGAATTTGCTAAATTACCGGTGGTGATTATCTCCGCTCGCACCGATAAAGATGCCATCGAGAAGGCTTTAGGGCTTGGGGCCAATGCCTATCTAACCAAGCCTATCGAACTGGGTAAACTATCACGTGAGATTAAACAACTGCTGCAAAAGAAAACCGATGAGCCGATGGTTTGATAAATTTCGTTTCCTTGAATTTTTCATTAAATTGAATACGAAGTATTCCTAAGATTACGGCACCCCATGTTATAATAAAACATGCACTGTAGGGATATACTGCCAATTTATGGGATTTATTTATTTGCTGTCGCTTGGCAGAACTCTTAAAGGGGTGGTTTTATGGCAGTAACAATTCTTATTGTAGATGATTTGTCGGACATGCGGACACTGATGAGTTTGACCCTCAAGCGCAACGGGTGGAATATTTTGGAAGCGCGGGATGGACAAGAGGCCGTTGATATTGCCCGTCAACACCAACCAGCCTTAGTGGTCATGGATTATGATATGCCCACCAAGAATGGAGCCGAAGCCTGTCGAGAAATTACCACTGACCCCACAACCTCCCATATCCCTGTGATTGTCTATACCGGGCACGCCTCAATCCATATCAAAGAGGAATCCTATAAGGCGGGTGCGAAGCAGTTTTTGGTCAAACCGATCACACCCACCCAACTGCGCCAAGAAATCCAAAATGTCCTGACTGGCTCCAATTTAGATCATTAAGGAACTAGCCGCACGGTCAGGCGCTCACTCTCTGCCTGATTACCCGCCGCGTCTTTCACCACTACCCAAAATGTTGCTTCGCCTGTCGTGGTGATTTCCCAGCGATAGAGATAGGGGGCATCGGTGACTGTCGTAATCAACTCTCCATTTACATAAAATTCCACCGTCTCCACCTGATTCGCGTCAGACGGTTCGGCCTGCAACTCCACAAAGACATCCCGTTGAGCGCTATATTCCTTACCCGCCTCCAACGACACCAATCGGGCGACTGGCGGCGTGTTATCTACAATCACTTCGCGGTTTGCCACTTCAATACTGGTGTCTTTGCGAACAAGCGTCAGGCGCAATGTATATAAACCATCCGGTACCCTGCGGGAATCCCATGTACCCAGTACAATGCCCGTCCCACCTTCAGTTTGGCTGTCCTCAATTTGCTGCCATGACTGCGGCGGCGACCCACTGCCAAAATCCAATTGGAAATAGGTCATGGCTTGGTCGCTTGTCTCTCGTTGGGCAGGCAATAGGCCATCGTCGGCATTTCCGCGCACTTCGACTGTACCACTCACGTAATCAAATTGGGCAGGTTCGGTAATCACCACTGGGCCAATGACCACCGAAGTTGAGGTGTCATAAACCGTGGGGGGCAGTTCAATATTCGGATTGCCTTCCGCCCATGCCTTGAGTTCACGCGGGAAATTAAAATAGACTTTTTCCGCCACACATTCCTGTGGGGAATAAACGGTGGCAAGGGTATTATTGCAGAAATTGACTTCGACAGTGGTGTAGTACGTATCCACTTGATAGGGGCTGTAATCAATTCCCGATGCCGGATTGGAATAGAAAATTTCGCTATAGGCCGGACAATTTTGATTCGGCAGCATCCCCGACCAGCGACACACCATCTTTTCAATCACTGTCTCTGGCTTGATCCATATTTCGGTGGGTAGCTGCTCTCCACGCGCATGGACATACTCCATAATGGCGTGCCAAATGGGGGCCGCCCCCAGATGCCCGGTCACATCGCCCATACTGCCATTATCGTTGTTCCCGACCCAAATTCCGGTGGTATATTGCGGCGTATAACCAATCGTCCAGCTATCCCGGAAATTGTCGCTTGTGCCTGTTTTAACAGCGGCGGGGCGGCTGAGTTCCATCGCATTGCCGCGACCAAACGCAGGCCAGCGAGCCTCATTATCTGCCAAAATATCCGTCATCATGTAGGCCATGCCCGGTTCCAAGATGGCCCGACGATCAAAAGTGCCCTCTTCCTCGCTATACTGCCACAAAATATTCCCGTCGCGGTCTTCAATCCGCAAAATCGAAACGGGATTCAATTGCCGATAGCCGATACGGGCATCTTCCGGTGGCACAGGAGATCCCACCATTGTGCCCAAATTATCGAGGACACTATAGGCATAGGTCATATCCAACAGACTTGCCTCGGCAGTTCCTAATGCCAGCGAGAGGCCGTAGCTGCTTAACCCATCTGTCATTGAATTGATGCCCATGCTGTGGGCAGTGGTCAATACGCGGCTCATGCCCACCCAATTCATAATTTCCACCGCTGGGATGTTATACGAATTGGCGAGTGCCTCACGTACACTGACAGGCCCGTGATATTGCAGGTCAATATTTTCCGGGATATAGGGGTCTAATCCGCCTGAGTCAAACTCGGTGCGAACATCATAGAGCATGGTGGCGGGGGTCACGACGGTATTGTTATCAATCGGGTTAAAAAACGCTGTCAAATAGACAAAGGGCTTAAAGGTTGAGGCAGGTTGACGCTGGGCAAGGGTCGCATTGTAATTCCCGTCAATGCCCTCATTCCAATAATCCAAGCTGCCCAACATCGACACGATTTCGCCCGTCTTGGCGTTGAGAATCACACCTGCCGCGTTGGTCACAGTACGGGGTTTTGAGGCATCTTCTGGTGATAACGGCGGCAGATATTGAGCACTGATACACTCGCCACCCACATTCGTGTTATGCACAAAATTGGGATCGCCCCCTGCCAGCCGACTGACATGGGTACGGGCCGCGCATTCCAACTGGCGCTGCAAATCCAGATCAAGCGTGGTATAGATCCGCAGGCCATCGCGGGAGACCATGCGTGAGCCATCCAGCCCCATATTATTCAAGATAGATTCAGCTTCACGGCGGGCATATAGGGCAAAATGCGGCGCGGCGACATTAAAACGTTGGGCAAATGACTTGATAACGACGGGTTGGGCCAGTGCTTCGTCCGCTTGGGGACGGGTGATATATCCCTCAAAAACCATCGTATCCAACACGACCTTTTGGCGTTCACGGGCCGCTTCGGGGCTGTCAATCGGATTTAGCAGTGGGAATTGGGGAATCGCCGCCAAGAGAGCCGCCTCTGCCAGTGTCAGATTACGGGCAGGTTTATCAAAATAGACCCGTGAGGCCGCCTCCACGCCGTAGGCCAAATTTCCATAAAAATTGGTGTTGATATACCACTCTAAGATTTGATCTTTGCTGTACAGGCGCGAAATTTCCGATGCCAGAATAATTTCTTTCAGTTTGCGGTCAAACGAGACATCGTTTCGTTCATCTGGCGGAATCAGCACATTTTTTACTAACTGCTGAGTGATCGTGCTGCCACCCTGCAATTGGTCGCTCGTCGTATTGGCCCACACCGCCCGCAGCATCCCTTGTAAATCGAAGCCGGGGTTTTCATAAAAACTGGCATCTTCAATCGCTACCGTCGCCTTAAGGAAGTAATCGGGCACTTCATCAATCGTGATATACTGCCGATCTCCACCCAGCGGGTCAATCACTTCATAAATCGAAAAGTTGCCGGTGCGGTCATACAAAATCGTGGTGTGAAAAGTATCGGCTTGGGCGTCCACAATCGAATCGGCAGGGGGTAATTGTCGCGCATACACCGCATAGACTCCAACCCCTGTACCAGCCGTGCCAACCGCCAACACGATGACCAAAATCAATAGGACAATACTGGTCAACCCAATATAGCGGCCTAGTTTAGCGGCGCTGCCTGACCGCTGCTGGCGACGTTTGCGGCGTTGACGAATAATCTGGGCAGTTCGACGACTCATCGCAAAATTTCCCTGCTATCCCAATACTTGATTGCACATGGCGATGATACACGGGCCAGAGTCCATTCGCAAACCACCTCCCATTTTTGGGCAGGCCATCATGCTAAAACCCCCCAATTTGAGGGCGGTTGGCGTGCCTGTAAATAGGGGTATACTCATAAATGAACTAAAAATTAACCTCCAAACAGGGAGAGATATTTTATGGAAATTCTGGCGGTCTGTTTAGGGTCTGCCCTTGTCGCGGGCCTGTTGTATCTCATTTCGGGTTTTCGTATCGTCAATGAATACGAACGCGGCGTCGTTTTTCGCTTGGGACGCATCACCAAAGGCGCACGTGGGCCGGGTTGGTTTTTCATTCTTCCCGGTTTGGAACGGATGCTAGTGGTAGATTTACGTGTAATTACATTGGACGTGCCATCACAGGAATGTATCAGCCGTGATAATGTGACTCTGCGTGTGAACGCCGTCGTTTATTACCGTGTCCTAGACCCCATCAAGGCCGTTATCACGATCAAGAATTTTAATGTAGCAACCCTACAGATTGCTCAAACCACCTTGCGTAGCATCATCGGTCAGCATGAACTTGACCAATTACTTTCGCAGCGGGAAAGAATCAATGAAGAATTGCAAAAGGTTATTGACGAGCAAACCGAACCGTGGGGGATCAAAGTGAGTGTTGTAGAAATCAAGGACGTGGAACTGCCCCAATCTATGCAGCGTGTCATGGCTCGACAAGCCGAAGCTGACCGCGAACGTCGGGCCAAAATTATCCATGCCGAGGGTGAATTCCAAGCGGCTATTCAACTCCGACAGGCGGCCCAAGAAATGTCAAATGAGCCGATTTCCCTGCAATTACGGTATCTGCAAACGCTGACCGAAATTGCCGTTGAGAAAAATTCGACGATTCTCTTCCCAATTCCAATTGATATTTTGGAAGCGTTTATGGATCGGGGTATGAGTTCAGGTCGCCGCACCCCACCACAAGACTAACTACTCCAACGGAATTTCATCGTCCAAATCTTCTGAGGGGATGGAGTCTTCAAGCTGTTCCTCTATCCCTTCAGTCTCTTCATCAAACAACGAGCCACTCCCCGGTGCGGTGTCCAAAGATAATTGATCGAGGGCGGCTTCGGCAGCAGCTAGGGCGGGCGAGAAACCTTCCTCATCCCCATCTGCTTTGTCGCCCATATTGCTTTGCAGGCTCTCAAGTTTGATGGCTGGCATTCTAACCACTGTATCATCTTTTTCGCTGGCGCTCCCCACCATAGATGATTTTGCCAACAGGCTTGACGGAGATTCTGTTGCATCCAAAACCGCTTCGACAGTAGACATTGCTGGGACAGTTTCTTCTACACCCTCTTCCAGTTGACCTTCGGGCAGTGGGGTAGTTTTGCCTTGCTCTTGTTTGATACGATACTCCGTGACCGCTTTTAAGGCACGCGGGTTATTAAAACGACCCAATGAATCTGCCGCTGTACCCCGCACCCACGCATGTTCATCTTCCAAACATTTGATCAATGGCCCAGTAGCCCATGTCGCGTTTAACTGCCCCAATACTGCCGCCGCGTTATGCCGTACCCGCCAATTATTCTTGCGGAGGGCCGCCAACAGAGTCACGACGGCGGGAGCACTTTTTAGTTCTAAGAGAGCTTCGGCGGCGGCAAGGCGCACCTCATCGGCTACAACGGGGTTACGAAATAGTGTAACCAATGGTTCAGTTGCACGCTGGTCATTGATTTGCCCCAACGCACGTGCTGCACGGATGACATCTTCAATGCGGGGACTTGCCAGCATTTCGATCAGGCCGGGTACGTTTTGATTTTCGATCAGGCTTTCGACGAGGGTATCTTGATCCAAATACTCAATGGCTGCCGCCAAATGATCCCGTACATCGGAATTACGTTCGCGTTCCAATGCCCGCGCCAGCGCAAACACCGCTTCAGGATTACCCAAAACGCGCAGGGCCGCCGCCGAACGTTTGCGAATGTCCGGGTCAAGATGCTGCAATGCTGCAATAAGACCTTTGATGTCTTTTTCCGCTTGGAGTTTCCAAATATTGGGACGCCGATTCACGGATGCCGCCTTTTATAGTGGGCCACCTAGAGGCTTTGTTTTTGGCGATTATACACAGATGGCAGGGTTGTTGTCTAGCAACCCACCCCTCGAATGTGTTATCCTGTATGTTGCCAGCCCACTTCCAGTAAAATTAGCCAAGGGTAAGTCAGGGAGAGGGACGATGATGATTCATAGTGGAACGAGCTTAATAGCGATTTTTAAATCACGCCAAGACGTGATGCACGCGGTTGATCAACTCACCGAAACCGACTTGGTAGCCATCAGCCGTACCGCAGTCGTGGCCCGTGACAAAAATGGTTCAACCATTGTCGTTGGCAGTCATCTCACCCCCGAAGAAGCTGGTTTGATCGGGGGCATCGCCGGGGCACTCATTTTGGCCTTTTGGACCAACCAAGTGGGCTTTTTTGATTCAGCTCACCTTTTCACCTTCGGTATTTTGTTAGCCACAACCATTTTAGGTGCTTTGACAGGTCGGCTGATTGCCCGCTCCATCGCCAGCGCCATGACCTTTGGCTCACGCCATCCCGAAGTCGAAACCGCCGCCGAGCATCTTAGACTGGGTGAGGTCGCCCTGATTGTTGAGGTCGAATCGCCCGAAGCCCTCTCACAACTCCGCCGTGAACTTGAACATTTTGACGCCGAGGTCTTGGAACATTAGCCTTATTTGAGCAACATTTGAATAATAGGGATTGGCCCGTTAATGGTTGTTGACGGGCCTATTTGCTTCTAAGCTCATTTCCCTGTAAAACAATACGCAGCGGTGGGAAAACATCTTTTTTTGTGTTTCAAGGAGATTTTCATTTATGCCCAAATTATCGAAACCCATACAGGGTCTCATTGTGCTGGTACTAGCCTGTTTGGTCGGCGCAGTTGTGTTTACGATGGTACGCAACAACGAGGACGAGGGCTTTCTCGGTCTAGTCGAACTCGAAACAACAGATGGGGCCTTGCTTACTCCAACTGAAGAACCTGTCGAGGCTACTCAAGAACCGGCTCCCATCGCCACTGAGGAACCCCTTGCCACTGCCGAACCGTCTGATGGAACAAGCGGGGAACCGACAACAGAGGGCAGCCCATCAGGGGGTACGACCCAAACCGTGAGTCACCCCACTCCCTTTGGTGCAGATTTTAATATCGTCTTTCAATGGATCATGGTACTGGCTTTGCTGTTTGGCGCATCCTTCGCCGTCCGTAAAGATTTCACCACTCACCGCAACATCATGACCTTTTTGGTGCTGGTCAATGTGTTTTCCATTCTAGGTCGTATGAGTCCCAATATAGATGGTTATCTGGATACCCCCGACCCGGCGGGCTTTGAAAAAATCGCCATTTGGATTCATGCCATCGGCGGGGGCATTATCGCCATTTCTGGCCTCTATTTATTGATTCGCATGTGGTTTGAGAAAAAACTGCCGACGTGGTTTTTGGTCAAGAATTTCAAGCTGCAAATGCGGGCGACCCTGTTGTTGTGGCTTATTCTCATTGCGCTTGGCACCTTCATGTATTTCGACATCTACGGCTGATCTGCCCGTTAAACGAAACCCCCTCCCCAAGAAATCTATTGAGGAGGGGATGTATTTTTTAGTCACCTTCGATTGCAAATACGTCTTGCACCTGTTCTCGATCTAGCCGCCGCAAGATGTCTACCAGCAGAGGCCGCCATTCTTGCTCCGGCATATTCTGGGGAAACCAAATAGCCGTCCGGCTGACGCGCACCACTTCGCCTACATAATTTTGCAGCGCCACCCGATCAATACTTCCCAGATAGGGCAGTTTGATATGCAGCCGACCATTTTCCGTTGCCACCGCCGTCGCTCCGGCCTGTTGCGCCAATAGCTTGATGCGAAGTTGGGTCAACAAACCTTCAACAGGTTTGGGCATCGCGCCAAAACGATCTTGCAACTCGGCCTGCATCGCGTCGAGCTCAGTTTCATTTTCGATATTCGCCAGCCGCCGATAGAGTTGAATCCGTAGCTGCATGTCCGGCACATAATCCATCGGCAAAAATCCCGGCAGGGCCAAGTCAATCGTTACCATTGACCGTGCTTGCAGCAGTTGGGTCGCCTGATCCGCCGCTTGATCCGCGATTTCCTCCGCTGTCAATGTCGAGGCACTATTATCCTGTCGAACACGCTGCACCGCATCCGAAAGCATTTGGGTATACAGATGAAAACCAACGGCATCAATATGACCGCTTTGCCGTGTCCCCAACAAATCGCCAATGCCGCGAATTTCGAGGTCACGGATGGCAATCGAAAGCCCCATGCCGAGATCGGTATATTCGCCAATCGTTTCCAGTCGTTCACGAGCTTCGGGGGTCATGCGATGGTCGCGGTCATGGAAAAAGTAGACAAAGGCTTGATTCGCACTCCGGCCCACCCGTCCGCGCAACTGATATAACTGAGCCAACCCAAACCGATCCGCCCGATCAATGATAATCGTGTTGGCGTTGGGGATGTCGAGGCCGCTTTCAATGATGGTGGTCGAAACCAGTACATCGTATTCGCCCGTTGCAAAATCCGCCATAATCGCTTCCAATTCGCGCTCCTCCATCTGTCCATGCCCCACCACAAAACTGGCTTCGGGCACAAGACGGCGCAGACGATCTGCCATCATATCAATGGACTGAACGCGGTTATGCACAAAAAACACCTGACCACCCCGATCAAGTTCGCGCAAAATGGACTGGCGCACCAGTTTTTCATCATAAATGCCGACATGTGTGACAACGGGTAGGCGTTCTTCCGGCGGCGTCTGAATCACACTGATGTCGCGCACCCCGGTCAGGCCCATGTATAACGTGCGGGGGATGGGCGTGGCGGTCATCGTCAGCACATCCACTTCCGTCCGCATCCGTTTGAGCAGTTCTTTGTGTGTCACCCCGAAGCGCTGTTCCTCGTCAATCACTAGCAGGCCGAGGTCTTTAAAACTGACATCTTCTTGCAATAGGCGGTGTGTGCCGATAATGATGTCAATTTTGCCATCGCGTAAATCCTGCAAAATGGCTTCTTGTTGAGGGCGAGTGCGGAAACGCGATAACATTTCCACGCGCATGGGGAACGAAATCACCCGATTACTAAACGTGGTGTAATGTTGTTGGGCAAGGACGGTGGTTGGCACCAGCAGCGCCACCTGTTTGCCATCCATCACCGCCTTAAATGCGGCCCGCAGCGCCACCTCGGTTTTGCCATAACCCACATCACCGCACAGTAGCCGATCCATCGGGCGATTGCGTTCCATATCAGACTTGACTTCGCCAATGGCCCGTAGCTGGTCTTCGGTCTCGACATATGGGAACGAGGCTTCCATTTCATGCTGCCAAGGGGTATCGGGGCTAAAGGTATGACCACGCACCACACTCCGCGCTGCATAGAGTTGCAGCAAATCTTCGGCAACTTCTTCCACCGCCTTTTGGGTGCGTTCTTTCGTGCGTGCCCATTCCGGTGTCCCCAGCCGATTAATCGTCGGTGCGCCGCCATCACTACCAACATATTTCGAGAGACGATCCGCTTGGTGAATGGGGACATACAGCATATCCCCACCCGCGTATTCAACCAGCAGATATTCGCGCTCGCTGCCGTCCAATTTGCGCTTGTGGATGCCCTTAAATTTCCCGACGCCATAATCCACATGCACCACATAGTCACCCTCGACCATATCGGCAAAATAGGCTTCGGGCGTCATGGGGCGCGGTTGAATGCGGCGGCGGGGTTCAGGCCGATTCCACCCAAAAATTTCGGCGTCCGTCAGCAGATAGAGGCTGGAGGTATCGTTATAATGCAGCGTCCACCCCTCGGCCAGTGCCCCCTCGACAAATGTGATGGGCTGTAAACCTGCTGCCGATGCAATTTTTGTCACAGGCGTCAAATGGTCGGTGCGTTCGCCCCACAATTCGGCTACTCGTTGGGCTTGCCGGGTCACAATCACCGAAAGTGTGTCGGGGCGTTCGCTTTCCTGCAATTCATCCAAAAACAGGCGCAGTTGACCCGCATAACGTGGGCCGGGGGAAAATAATTCGCCCAAAATCGGCCCTTTGACATGTTCCATGTCGTCAGGTTGCCCCAGATGCAGCACAGGCCGGCTCGAAAGCTGGTCGAAAATTTCATCCCACGTGTGATAGGGTAGTGGGGCATTTGGCGGCAGGGCGTTCATGCCCTCTTTTTCATCCCGCAGGCCCAACGCCTGATCTTCCAACTCACCAATCGTGTCGCGCAAACCCGCCCAATCCTCGACCACAATTAAAGTATGGTCGGGTAGATAATCCAGCAAGCTCGCCGGGGTATCATACAGATAGGGCAGATAGCTTTCGGCCAGTGGGAAAGCTGTGCCATTTTCCAAATGACGCCAATCCGGGGCAGGCGACGCCAAATCTTCATCTTGGTCGGGCAGCCCCTCAAACCACTGCGCCAACCGTGCCGCCGCAACGGGCAGTTGACCGGGCAGGGCCTCGCGTGCCGGGGTGGTCACAAAACTTTTTAGCGTTTCGACGGAGCGCTGACTCGCGGGATCAAAGGTCCGCAGGCTGTCAATTTCATCGCCGAAAAATTCAATACGCACTGGAAAATCCATCGCAGGCGGGAATACATCAACAATCCCACCCCGTCGGCTAAATGTGCCCGGTTGAATGACCACCGTTACAGGTTGATAACCAACCCCAACCCATTGTTTAATCAGTTGGTCAATTTCAATGCGCTGTCCCACGCGAAATTGGCGTGACCCAGCCCGAAAATCTCGTACCGGAAGCGTCACCTGCATCAAGGCATAGGCCGATGTCACCAAAATCGGCGGTGTAATGGGTTCAGTGGTAGATTGATTCCCCGGAACAATTGGCGGGGCAAGCGCGGCGAGGGTTTGCAGTCGGGCGCGTGTCACCACCTCTGTCCATGGGGCGCGTTCATAAAACATCGCGGTGGGTTCTTGGAAGCGTAAAATGGGCGTGTCGGGCAGCCACGCCGGAAGCTGTTCGGCAATATCATAAGCGCGTTCGACCCGTGCCGTCACTACCAACACAGACCGAGCCAATTCACGGGCCAACGCCGCCACCACATAGGGCCGCGCTGACCGTACCACCATCTGGTCAGGATACGCATGCGTATTCAGTGCCTTGACCAGCGACTGAAACGCCTCGGTTCCTGCCAGTACATCAAGCAAGCCGTTCAACTGCATATTGGGTTCTTTTGCCACCAAGTGTTATGAATTGGGTTGGTCAGGAGAAGGAACAGCGTCGCGTTTTACAAAACGGGCGGCGGCTTCCTCGGCGGTTCCATTTTGGCGATTCATCGCCGTGTCAATTCCATCTACAAGCCATAACTCAATCGCCCTAATCGCGCGACTAAGTGTTTCTTGCAGCAGCACCTCATCTTGTTTCAAAAATGGCTGCAAAACATAGGCGGCGGGGTCCATTCTACCCGGTGGCCGACCAATGCCGACCCGCATCCGGGCAAAATCTTCGCCCCCCGTCTGAGCAATGATATTCCGTAGGCCCTTTTGTCCACCTGCACCGCCTTTGGGCCGAATCCGCAGCGTTCCCAGTGGAATATCCAGATCATCCGATACGACCATGAGATGCGTCAACGGAATTTTGTAGAAATCCATTAACCCGCGCACCGCAAAACCGCTTTCGTTCATATAGGTCTGGGGCTTGGCGATAATGACCCGCTTATCGGCAACCGTCCCCTCCGCAAAATAGGCTTTGGCTTTGTTGCCATCAAATTTTAGGTCATAGGCTTTGGCGAGGGCGTCAATCACCATAAATCCAATATTGTGCCGCGTGTCCACATATTGACGGCCCGGATTGCCTAATCCAACGATCAGGTAACGCTCAATACTCACGTCTGGGGTTTCCTCGTCCTCTGTTCTAACGTTACACCTAAAAAATCCGGCAATCCTCTGCAACCCTACTATCCTTCGCGCTGTCCCCTTACTCCCCTCCCTAATACTTTGGGGAAGGGTCGGGGTGGGGGATGTTTTGATTTATCCCCGCCGATCATCATCCATTTCACTGCGAATCTGCCACATAATTTGACGCGCCATCGGACGTAATCTTGCCCTTAAGGCCAAATACCCAGCGAAAAATGCAAAAAACACCCCGGCGATAATCACCCCATTACAAAACGCCCCTTGCAGTCGGTCAAAATTTAGCGATGACTCCCCGCCAGATGAACTGCTTTGATTATTGGTATCAATCAAGGTTTCAACCGTCGGGCGCGGTGTATTGGTCGGCGGCTGCTGAATTGGTGCGGTAGGCGCAGGTGGCCCCGCAGTGGAGGTTGAAGGCGGCGGCAGGGGTGTTGGTAGCGGTGTTGGTACCGAATTCAAAACTGTGACATTCCGTACTACAAATTCGACAGGTGGTTCATCCGGTAAATTCAAAAATACACGGAGGCGGATTTGATAGATCCCATCCGCCACGTTATTGGCAACGGTATCCCAAATTTGCAGCGTGCCTTCCGTAATCGGTTGTGAGACCCGTGTCCCAATCGGCAGCCAAATCTCGTTGGCGTCGGCCATATTGTCAAATTCAACTTCATAGCCCACAAACACGCTCGGATGGCTGGCACTGCCGGTAATCACCACCTGCCCGGAGACCGTCGCTCCTTCGGCGGGAGAGGTGATAATCGCAATCGCTGCTTCGCGCCCTTGTGCCAATGCTGACGCGGGTGCAATGCTCATGATTATTAAGAGCAGAATGAATGCCGTCGTCGTTTTTGCCATTTGCACAAGCTCCATAAAACAATGCAAGCGTTCTAGTTTACAGATTTTTGGGAGCAGATGCAAGGCCAGCTAACCCTTGATTGATCCTGCCAGCAAGCCGCGAATGAACCAGCGCCCCATAATGATGTAAACCAATAGGGTCGGCAGAGCAGCCAAAATCGCCCCCGCCATTGGCTGGTTCCAGTTTACTGAAATGCCGCCTGCGGTCTCGGCCAGCGGCACGGTAATCGGCTGCCATTGGTCTTTGACCAGTGTTACGGCAAATAAGAATTCGTTCCAAATCTGCGTGAACTGCCAAATCACTACGACCACAAACCCCGGTAGCGAAAGGGGAAACACAAGTTTGGTGTAGATACCAAAAAAGCCCGCCCCATCAATCGCCCCAGCTTCTAATAGTTCGTTGGGAATATCCACATAAAAATTGCGGAAGATCAGGGTGGTGATCGGAATCCCATAGACGACATGCACCAACACCAACCCCGGCAGACCGCCATACAAATTGATGTTATCCATGAACTTGAACAAGGGAATCAGAACAGACTGATACGGGATAAACATCCCAAACAACATCAGGGGGAAAAAGATCGAGGCCCCCGGCACACGCCATTTTGCCAGCACGTACCCGTTCATCGAACCAACCAATGCCGAAATAGCGGTAGCCGCCGTTACTAACAAAAAGCTATTCCGCAAATTAGGCGACAAGTCGTTCCAGACCGTCTCAAAACTCTCAAAATTTAGTTTAGAGGGCAAATCCCATGCGGTTGCCTCGCGTCCTGCCTCAGCCGCCTCTTTCAACGATGTGACCACCACCATATAGACCGGAATCAAGAAAATTAAGGCCATCAAGATTAACAGGCCATAAGCCGTTACACGCCAGAGGTTGCGAGTTAATGTACGAGCATCTCTTTGCGCATTCATGACTGTTTCTCCGTCCGCAAATTCGACCACAGGTAGGGAATAATCACCAACGAAATGGCGAAGAGCATCACCATTGCCACCGCACTACTACGCGCCCATTCATTGCTGCGAAAACCCTTAATCATCAAAATGCCCGGAACTTTGACGTATTTGTTGTCAATACCCGTCATAGCATAAACGAGGTCAAAAATCTTCAAAGAGATATGCCCCAAAATAATGATGGCACTGAGGGCAATGGGTCGTAATTGTGGCAGGATAATGCGCGTGTATACTTGCCATTCTGCACACCCATCCACCCGCGCTGCCTCACGCAGTTCTTCTGAAATGCCGCGAATCCCTGCAAGGAACAATGCCATGACATATCCGGCCATTTGCCATGTAGCAGCAATGACAATACCTGACAGCGCGGCGTTATAGCCATAGCCTTGATATGTGCCGAGGTCACGCACTGGGTCATCAATCGGCAGCCAAATTTTGTCCCAAAAACCTGCGGCAGAAATCAGCCAGAGCACCAGACCTGCTGCCACCACCCAAAATCCGCTGAGGTTGCGTTTTTGGGCGACATAGGTAAATAGGGCAAAGGTAAACAGGGCAATACCTAGATAAAAAAGCGTACCACCTTTCAACCATTCAAATTTAAACAACGTGGTATCGCTATTCAGCCACTTGTATTCGAGTGGGTCTAG
Source organism: Chloroflexota bacterium (assembly GCA_024434115.1). Taxonomy (GTDB): domain Bacteria; phylum Chloroflexota; class Anaerolineae; order Aggregatilineales; family J027; genus CFX10. The sequence goes on along the minus strand of QMIT01000011.1, from coordinate 76,263 downwards.
CCCAAACACTTTTTGGGGCAGGATATTCAGCCCGCCTTTGGGTTTGAGCAACCAGTTCCAAATCGTCCCTGTCACTACAAACGAAAGCGACATAGGGAACAAAAAGATTGTCCTAAAAACCCCTTCGCCTTTGATGCGCTGATCGAGCAAAAATGCAAGAAAAAAGCCTAGCATCAAACACGCGCCGAGAAAAAAGATGGTGAAGTAAAAGGTACTGATAAAGGCCAGTCGAAATTCATAGTCGCTGGCACTCGAAATGAGGGTGTGATAATTATCGAGGCCAACATAATTCTTTTCGACGTCTTTTTTCAGTGCGGTTGCAGGATCAACGCCCCAGTCGGACACTGAGTACCACGCAGTTTGCCCGATGAAAAAATAGACAAAGATCGCCAACAAGATAAGCGAGGGCAAGATCATCAAAAAGGCAATCGCCTTATCTTTTCGGTTATACATCAAGCCACCTCTCAAAAATTAAAAGAAAACCCTGCTTTTGGGCAGGGCTTTCTCAATTAACTAAGTCCTATTTCGATCAGCCACCGCACGCGCCAGAGGATTCGCACAGGGCGATGAACTCAGCAGATGCTGCTTCGGGTGCGCCACTGGTGGTATAGAGGTCTACAACGCTGCCAAAATTGCCAGCGAAGTTTTCATTCGCGGCAGCACCGTGTACCAAGCTACCCACAATCGTATCCACTGCCCAGTCGGCGGCAGCAGATTGCAGATAGGTGTTATACAGTTCGGTGTTGGTCACATCGCCGTCAGTACGGGCAGGAATGGAACCCTTGAGAGGATTGAAGGTATCTTGACCTTCCTTGGAGCCAAGCAGGGTCAGCCATGCAACTGCGGCATCCCGGTTGGGTGCGCCAACTGGCAAACCAAAGCTGTCCGACAGCATCATGAAGACACCATCGGTGCCGGGGGCAGGAGCATAACCAAAGCCTTCACCGGGAACGAGTTCGCGGGTAGTGGTCATGTAACCAGCGGCCCAGTCGCCCATCACGTTGAATGCAGCGGCGCCGTCTACAACGCGGTCAATCGCCTGTTCCCATGGCAGACCGGCATTGTCTTCCCCAAAGTTGGAGCATTCCAAAACCTTACCGAAGGTGTCCCACACAGCGAGGAATTCTTCACCTGCAAGGTCGGTCTCGCCTGTCCAGATGCCATTCCAGCCTTCTGCACCGAGGACACCGAGGGCAACACTTTCCCATAGATGATTAACGGTCCATGCCTCACCCACAACCAGCGGGGTTACACCAGCATCTTGCAGGGTTGGGCAAGAGGCAAGGAAGTCATCCCATGTTGCAGGCACTTCCACACCCCATTCTTCCAACTTGGCGGGGTTATACCACAGCACATTGGAACGGTGAATGTTGACCGGAACGCTCCAAATCCCTTCTTCGGTGGAGAGCAGGTCAATCAAACCTTCTGGGAAGACATCAAACCAGCCTTGTTCTTCAAACAGGAAGGTCAAATCTTCCATACGTTCAGCGGCAACCCACGTTCCAATGAGTTCCTGACCAGCGTGAACTTGGAATGAATCTGGCGGCTCGCCACCTTCCATACGAGTCTTCAGCACGGCGCGGGCGTTCACACCAGAACCGCCAGCGACAGTCGCATTAATAACTTCTACACCGGGGTGTTGTTCATTGTAGAGGGCAAGCAGGGCTTCCAGTGCGGGGCCTTCATTGCCTGCCCACCACGAGAAGATTTCAAGGCTACCGGAGAGGTCGTCTTGAGCGCGGGCGGTAGGCGCAAACGATCCCACCACAACTGCAAAAACGATGACTAAACTGCATAAACTCAGCAACCGCTTAGACATACGAAAAAACTCCTTTAAGTAGAATCCATGTCGAATTCAAGCGAGTGTAGATTTTATCCAATCACTCTTGTATCGGCAAACTCTCGTGTCACGCGATTTAACTGACATTTGTCGTCATTTCTTACATCAAGCACGATATAATTACCTTCAAAAATTCGAGTCTACAAAATGGCCTCCCAATCAGAAATTACCCTTGCCCAAATTCGCGCCCGTGCCAATAGCCAGAGTTTCACTCGTGGAGAGCAATATTTTCGCCAAAATGCCATCTCGAATACGGTTAAACACGGGAACATCATCGAAGCTGATTGTACGGGATCAAGATCGCGGCCCTATCATATCCAAGCGACCATAGATGAAACTGGCATTTTAAGTACCTCCTGCACATGCCAGTACAGCTATGAAGGAGATTGTAAACACATTGTCGCCCTCCTCCTCAACTATCTAAAACGTCCCGAAGATTTTGAAGAACATCCACCAATCGAAGGCACCTTACAAAAACGCACCAAAGAGGAATTGATTAAATTAATCCAGACGATGGTGCGGCACTACCCCGATCTCCAAGCCCTTGTGGATCGCCCTATTCCCAGCACGGATAGCCACCTTGCCCCCGTGAACACAACTCGGTTTCGCAAAGAACTGCGCCGCACGTTTGAAAGTTTCGGGGATTATTTCGACGACCACGCCGCAACACCGATAGATGTGGTTGACTCTATCACTAAATCCGCCGAAGATTTTGTTGATATGGGCGATTGGCGCAGCGCTAGTGCTATCTATCAAGCTATTTTGGATGAATTTCTGGACGGCAATCACGAGTATTTGTTGGATGATGAAGGCGAATTGATTGAGTCATTAAATACAGCGGTGGAAAAACTAGCGGCGTGTTTGGGGCAATCCGAAATATTGGATTCCGATACCGAGCGACGGGCTATCTTCACGATGCTCATGCGGGCTTTTATCTGGGATACGGATTATGGTGGGCACGGTCTGGCAGATGACGCCCCGGATATTGTTTTTAAATATGCCAAACCAGCGGATATACCGATCATTCGTGACCAACTGCTTGCGGCCCAAGCCGATCATATCAAGCAACCCTATAGCAGTAGTTGGGGTCAGGAAGTCTATAGTCATGTATTGATGGAACTCGACACCCTCGACCATGTTGATCCCGAAGTTATTTTGGAACGCCTCCGTGAAAATGGGCAGTATTATCTACTGGCGACAAAACTACTCGACCTAAAACGTTTGGACGAGGCCCTTGAGGTCATTAAGTTGCATATTCAAGGCAATGTAGATCAAACCAGAGTGCTATACGATCTTCAACAAAAAGGTTATGAGGACGCCGCAATTCAGCAAGCTGAGGCATGGCTCAACACTGCCTATAATGATTTCATCGCCCATTGGCTGATCGAGCGATTGACAATCAACCACGATCAAGAGCGCAATCTAAGATGGCAATTGGTTCGCATGAATGAAAGACCGGACATCCGTTATTATGTGGAATTAAAGGCGACGGCTCAAGCATTAGGCAATTGGGATATTATGCGGCCCGATTTGCTGAAGAAGTTGGAACGAGGCAGCCACTACGACATTCTGATCTACGCCTATCTCCATGACCAAGATTGGGATAGCGCATGGGCAATTCTGCCTAAGATTGAATCCAAACCGCCCAATCGTTACCAGTGGATGGCGTTAGATTTTGAAATCGCTAAACAATCCTACATTGCCCGGCCCGAAAAAGCACTCCCTGTCTACCAAAAACATGTTCGCATCCGCATTAGTGAACGCAATCGGCAAAGCTATGCTGAAGCCATGGCATTGTTAAAAACCGTGCGCGAGATATTCAAACAATTGGATGATATTGTAGGTTGGCAGCAATATATCAGCGAGTTGCGCACCGAATTCAGGAAATTGTCCGCCTTCCAAGACGAGCTTAGTAAAGCCAAACTTTGACCAAAACAAAAAACCAGCCGCTTGGACTGGTTTCTTGTTGATAAATTGGCGGGGAGAACAGGATTCGAACCTGCGATGCAGCTTTTCAACCGCATAACCGCTTAGCAGGCGGCCCCAATCGACCACTCTGGCATCTCCCCGATTGGGATGTATCTGCGGAAGGAGAGGGATTCGAACCCCCGGTGACGTATAACGCCACAACGGTTTTCAAGACCGCCGCTTTAAACCGCTCAGCCATCCTTCCTAAGATGTTTTGTCAGTATAGCAGGGCTAGAGGGGCATGTCAACGCCTATTGCTGCCCTAAATTTACGCCCATCCCCGCGATTTTTCGACAGCTTTTCGCCACCCCGCCAGCATCGTCTGTCGTTGGTCATCGCCAATCGTTGGCTCAAACGTCCGGTCAATTTTCCATTGCTGCGACAGTTCATCGGTGGATTTCCAGACCCCCACCGCCAACCCTGCCAGATATGCCGCGCCGAGTGCAGTGGTTTCCGTCACCGCCGGACGCTCCACCCCCGCCCCCAAAATATCGGCCTGAATTTGCAGCAGCAGATCATTTTTCGTCGCGCCCCCATCTACCCGCAATGTATCAATCGTTAATTGCGAATCATGTAGCATGGCGGTAATCACATCAAGGCTCTGAAACGCAATTGCTTCTAGGGTCGCCCGTGCGATGTGGCATTTATTGGCCCCGCGTGTCAACCCAACAATTGTGCCGCGTGCCGAAGAATCCCAATAGGGCGCACCCAAACCGACAAATGCTGGAACCACATACACCCCATTTGAATCCTCAACCGATTCCGCGAGGGTTTCAATCTCCCCTGCCGAAGAAATGATGCCCAATTCATCCCGCAACCATTGCACCGCCGCCCCCGCGATAAATACACTCCCTTCCAGCGCATAGATCATCGGTTGATTTTTGCCCAACCGCCATGCCACCGTTGTCAATAATCCCGCATTCGACGGCACAGGTTTTGCACCTGTATTCATCAACAAGAAACAGCCTGTTCCATAGGTGTTTTTGGCGAGACCGGGTTGATAACACACTTGTCCAAACGTTGCGGCCTGTTGATCGCCAGCGTTTCCAGCTAATGGAATCGGCTTCGCGCCAAACAACACCGATTCGCCATAGACCTCACTCGATGACCGCACTTCTGGCAGCAAGCTGCTTGGGATACGCAGTTTTGCCAAAATTTCGTCGTCCCAATCACCCGTATGAATATTAAAAATCAGTGTTCGCGCCGCATTGCTGACATCGGTAATATGCAGCGACCCTCCCGACAAATTCCACAACAGCCATGTATCTACCGTGCCGAACGCCAATTCACCCGCCTCGGCTTTGGCCCGCGCACCCGGCACATTTTCCAACAGCCACGCAATTTTGGTTCCCGAAAAATAGGCATCGGTGACAAGGCCGGTCTTTTCGCGGATGACCTTATCAAACCCCTCGGCTTTCAACTGCTCACACATTGGTGCGGTACGGCGACACTGCCACACAATCGCGTTATAAATTGGTTCACCCGTTTTTCTGTCCCAGATAATGGTGGTTTCGCGTTGATTGGTCACCCCAATTGCGGCAATACTTTCGGAGTGCAGCTTGGCATTATTCATGACCTCTGCCGCCACCTCAAACTGCGTTTCCCAAATATCGGCGGGGTTATGCTCAACCCAACCGGGTTTGGGATAATATTGGGGGAATTCGCGTTGGGCTGTTCCTAAAATTTGCCCTCCCGCATCAAACAAAATAGCACGTGAACTGGTCGTTCCCTGATCCATCGCCAAAATTATTTCAGCCATTATGATCCTCTCACCAAGCTCTAGTTAGACAACAAAAAGGGCGGTTTATGTGGTTTCCGCCCTACTTTATATCAATTCTTGTGAGTTGCCAGCCAATTTTCGACCCATTGCAGTGCGTCCGTTTGGGTCTGCACCTCTTGAACAGCCTGTGCTTCGCGGAGGCCATCCAAAATTTCCCCGATGATTGGCCCCGGCTTCAGATTAAAATGGTTCATAATCATCCGCCCGTCCAGCAACATCGGAAAGCTCACCAATTCTTCACGTTGCCGATAGTACCCCTCCAACAGCGTCTTGATAATCGGGACAAAGCGTAGCCACTCATCTTGGTTCAGCGTCGTGCCATAGGTCGCCAAATAATCGGCACAGCTTAGGAGGCATACATCTACTCCTGCTACCCCTAAATCCCGCCAAAAACGATAAATCGCACGTCGTGTCAATTCACCACTGTTATAAAGCATGAGGGGGCGCATATGATGATAGACCACCAAATGCAACCGTTCAATCTCATCGTTGCTCAGACGCATCGCTGTTCCCCACTGTGCCACAATCTCCGCGCCTTGTTCGGGATGGCCGAAAAAGTGTGTGCTGCCTTCGGGGTCAACCGTGCGGGTCATGGGTTTGGCGATGTCATGAGCCAGTGCCGCCAGCATCAACAGCGCGATATGTGAACGTTCGGCGGGCCACAGATGTTGAACATGCGCCACGATCTCATTCCGCAAATGGGCCAGACTAAACACCACCATCCCCAGCGCAAAATTCGCCGCCGTTTCATCAGTACGACGGGTGCTAAACGCCGTGAGTAGACCCTCTAAGTTATCCATGACATTTAGGGTATGCCGCCAAACATCCAGTGTATGCGGTGGACTCTGAGTGACGCCCTGCATCAGCCGCGCTTCTGGAAATAGGAGGGGCAGCAAGTCCAAACCATCCAACAGAGCCAATGCTGAGGAGGGCTTGGTCGTGCCCAATAATTTAAATACCTCATCGCGCACCCGTTCTGGCGATACACGGCTGAGTTGTGGCCCATCCTGTCGAATAACGGCTTTGGTTTCGGGGGATAAGCGATATTTTAAGGTCAGGCTCATGCGAATGGCCCGTAATGCCCGTACTGGGTCACGCTGGATAGCATCCTCGGCACAAATCACCACCTGTTTGCTTTCCATCGCCCCGACTCCATCCGTCGGATCGAGCAGATGGTCAAGATCGTGCAGGCTGACCGCGATGGCATTGATCGAAAAATCCCGATCTCGCAAATCCTGTTCCAGCGTCGGGCCACGCAGTTGGGCTACATCAATCACCCATGCCTGCTCCTGATATTGAATGAGTGCCCGTCCCACCTTGCGTTCATCATCCAACGGATAGTAAGCGCCATCAAACGCATTAGCAATCAACCGCGCAATCGGGCGACCATCTTCCGGGGTCACAAAATCCAAATCATGCACCGGGCGACGCAAATATACATCTCGCACTGTCCCCCCAACGATATAAATCTCACGATCTGAAAGGTGGGATTGCAGTTCATAAATCAATTCAGGCCAATAGAGAGGGCGATTTGAGGGAACGGGGGTAAGGGTCATCTGTTTCCCTCCTTAAATGTTGAGTGGCCGAGAACCCTATTCTTTGTCTTTCTTCTCCAACGCTGCCAAATCTACCACGCCGATAAATGGCAGATTGCGGAACTTCTCGTCGAGATCAAGGCCGTAGCCAAAAACGAACTTGTCTGGGATTTCAAATCCCAAGAAATCAATTGGAATATCCACTTCGCGGCGTGACGGCTTGCTCAACAAACTGCAAATCCGTAAACTGCGTGGATGGCGGGCGTTTAATTGCCCCATGATATAATTCAAGGTATGCCCGCTGTCAATAATATCTTCAACCAGCAGCACATCCATACCAGAGATGTCGCGTTCCAAGTCCATCACAATCCGCACATATCCCGAACTGCGCCGTGCCCCTGCGCCATAGCTGGATACTGCCATAAAATCAATCGCGTGGGGAACATCCACATGCCGCATCAAATCGGTAAGGAACATGACCCCACCTTTGAGAACGCAGACCAGCAGTAAATTGGGGGAATCGGCATAAAACTGGGTGATTTTATCGCCTAACTCTTGAATACGGGCTTGAACCGTCTCGCTATCCAGCAAAATCTCGGCCAGATAGGGGCTATAGGGGTGTGTGGTCATAAATCCTTTTCTACTGCCTTAGTGAATATGTTTGGGGTCTGATTTCACAGACCACTCAAAAATCTGCCAACCAGCGCGGGCGGAATTGACTGTCAGCGCGTAGATCCAATCCAGAATCATATCGTGCAGTTTTTCGGTTAACAAAACATCCTCGTACAAGCGTCCCGCGGTCTCACGCGAGGCCCGCAGCACTTCTAACAGAACCATCCGCTCGTCTTCTTCAATCGAGACGCCTTGTTCAATCACATACATCAACACACGCTCTGGTTGAAGCAGGTGATAATCATCCAACCGATCAGCAGGCATCAAATGGGTGACATCGAGACGATACATTTCCTCAAACATCACCACGATTTTTTGTCGAATATCAAAATGATAGGCCTTGAGGGTCAACAAACGCTGTTGCAAATCGTTGGCAATATCCGTCAGGAGTTGGATTTGTGGCGGATCATAGGCTAACTGCTGCTCGATAAATCGCTCCAGCGGCAAAAGATTCCCCTCCGCCAAACAGCGGTCATAAAGGTTAATCGCCTCGAGTCGCAAATGATTGAGTTCGAGCATCGAGAGTAGATCAGTGTGAGTTGTGGTTGTTTCAAACATAGTGTTTCGATACCTGTATTATGAATTGTCAGTGGACGGGGCAGGGCAGAGATGGTACAGGAGTTCCCATGTATAAATGCCAGTGTGATGACCATCATCCCAAAAAAACTGTAAAGCATAGTTGCCCACTAATTCTAAACGCTCGGCTTTATACGAACGGGCAGGTGTCAGGCTCAAAATATCTTTGGGGGCATTTTGCATTCCCATATTATGATGTCCACCCCGACACTCAACACAGGGACAGGCTTCACGTAAATGGCTCAAGGGATATATGCATGTCTGTCCGGTTGACCATTCAATCGTCAGGTGGCCCTGTGTACGATCTAGAGTGATATTGGTGGGGCGCAAATCATCTGCCACTACTATTTAATCTCCTGATGATTCAGACTGTATGCTGCACATTTTGGACGACTATCGCTGCCTTATTGTTTCATCGTCGTTTCATTGTTTCATTTCTTTGGCAGCAGCAATCCATTCTTCAAGCTGTTCCACCGAGCCAATCCCGGCAGATTTCTCTCGTAGCGCATTCGCATCCGCCGTCGCTAATTCATTAAAAGTCGTAATCCCAAGCGCGGCCAGTGCTTCTGCTTTCTTCGGCCCAATCCCCTTGATAATCGTTAGGTCATCCGCAATTGCTTTGGATTTGACCTTGATTTCCGGTTTCGGTTTAATGGCAGGTTCCGGCTCGGCAATCGCTTCAAACGCTTCCGGGGGCAGGGTAATGACTGGTTCAATCGCGGGTTCGTTCGGGGTCAAATTCGGGGTGGGGAGACTTCTCTTAGCATGTCTTTCTTGCTGTGACAGCCACCACCCGACCACCAAACTGATGCCTAATCCTGTAACGAATAAACCCAATCCTTTTAGTATTCGCATCATCCTACCCTCATGTTTTAGATTTTACACCAGAATGAAGAGAGTATTGATAGTCCTAAGGCACTTAACTCAAAATTTCACAAAAGATTCAAAACTTGTATTGTATTCTCCCCATAAGGGAATGTCAAAACACGCTTTTCAAAATGGTTCTGAAATATCCTAACTATGAAATTGTTGTCAAACAGTCTCGTTGGCAGTACGTTAGTAATCTTAAGAATACGCTACTATTGCTTTTTCTACCCTAAATGATTTATACTACATACTATGCCAGTGGGTCGTGAAAACCCCTGTCATGCCTGTTAATATTCTAATTGCAGAAGGCTAGATTTTTTGAGCCAAAACAATCTAGCTTGTTATTGTGACCGGGAGGGAACAATGGCATTACAAACGTTAGTTGCAGATACCTATGCGGCATTTCAGAAATATGCTGCGGAGGCGCAAATTATTCTACTCCATCCTCAAAGCCGTCTTCGTTCGATGCTGGTCGCACACCTCTTGAATGAAGCACCGCTACCGACCTTCTATTATGCGATGGGTCCAGATGACATCAACCTAGATGCCTTTCTTGATGGCTTCTCCCATGACATGGCCGTACAACATCCTACTTTCGGGCGCCATCTATACCAACTGTGGCAAAATTCGCGTGACAATGCACAGGCACGGATCAACGCCTTTGTCAACGATCTTGCCGAACTTAATGAAGGGCCATTCATCCTCATCCTAGATGAATTTGATGCCAGCAATGAAGCCGACGACATCCAGGTTTTTTGGGAGCGCGTCGTTCATTACCTGCCCAATCACTGCCAACTGGTCATCAACAGCCGCACAATTCCACGTATGCCTTGGATATCCATGATTGCGCGTCGCCAAGCCGTGATTTTGAAGGATACCGAGATCATCGGGGAGAACTTCTATCGTATCCAGACCGATTCCCCGGTTGCCCAACTTGATGCACTGGGGCTTGGGCCGGGTTTCGTCTATAAAGATGAGAACTCAATCGAAGAATGGGAAGGCCATCTACCGCGACTGCTCTTCTTCTTTGTGCTGGATCGTCCTATCGTCACCCGTTCTGAAATCTGCGGCACGTTTTGGCCGGACTTGGACAGTGACCAAGCAGTTAACGTATTCCATGTCACCAAACGCCGTCTGCATAAGGCCCTCGGCTTCGACGTGCTGGTACACCAAGATGGCTACTATCAAATCAACCCCGAAGCGCGGGTGGAATATGATGTGGAACGTTTTGTGACGGCGCTCGTCAAAGGCCGTCAATCCGGTTCCTATACCGAAGGGTTGCCCTATTGGCAGGAAGCCGCCGAGTTATATCGTGGCCCATTCCTACAGGGGCACACCGAATCGTGGATTAAAGAACGCCGCGAGGATTTCCAAGCGGGGTATCTGGAAGCCATGACCAATATCGCCAAAGTGCGTCTGGAAGAAGGCCGCGAAGAACAAGCCCTTGCCCTGCTCCTACGTGCCGCCAGCGAAAACGACACCTATGAACCCATTCATCGGGAAATCATGAAACTGTATGCCCGTTTGGGTCGCCGCAGTGAGGCCGCCGGACACTATCAACGCTTGATGGACACCCTGCGCAGCAATGGCCTCCAACCTTCCGCCCAGACTCAATCCGTCTATGCGGATATTATGTCCTAAAAATCAAAAGGGGCATGTCACCATAAGAGATGCCCCTCCTTTTCCATTTCTCAACACCTATCCCCTTCACCAACTGACTTGCCGCAAATGGGGTTGTCTACTACACTCAACAGCACTTTTGATCTTCTAATGCAGACGGATATGGGTCATGACTCTACCATTTGAACTTACCACCATGCCAGAACAGGCGCTTGATATTCTTCGCTATATGGGGCGTATCCAAGTAGATAACATCCACGCCGACGCCCTTATGAATGGTCTGGGCATGTCCGAGCGGTCATTTAGCAAGGGCATTAAACGCCTTGTCACCAAGAGCTATATGGCAATGGATGAAGCCCGCTACTACCGCGTCACCCAAAAGGGCTATCAGGCCATTGAAGACATTAACGCCTATGATGCAACTGCCCCGGCGGATGCTGGAAAACATTACGCCGTCCTTGCCTATGATCTTTGTGCCGTCGTCCCGCTGCCTAGAGCCATTAATCAATCCGCTCGTTGGCTACTCGGCCTAGAACCCGACCCCATGGAAATGGAAGCCATCAGCGAACCGACGCCGATTTTGCTGCGCCTGAGTGCCCATGGGGGCGAGGTGTCGCCCGCCGAATTGACCTTGACCCTTACACCTGAAACACCCTCGCAATTTGCCGAACTGAATCTCACGGCCTATCAAACGCCGATGCGATTGCGTGTTGAGGTTTTCCAATTGATGGAGATGAATGAACCCTACGTCTCAGGCGGGATGTATTTTGACGTGGAAGTGAGCACCTCGTCGCAGCAGCGTGCCCTGCATACCACGATTTCGGTGGCCCAAATTTAGCAGACTAGGCTTGTTCGGATGATGCGCCAGCTTTGGCAAGGCCATTAAAGAACCAGAACAGATAGCCAGAAAGCGCTGTAAAGGGCAAAATTGCTATGACCATCAGCAATGCAATTGGCAGGCTAATACTAGGATTTTGCACCCAGACAGCCACTGTCTCAATTGCACGACTGACCTCCCGAATCAGCGTGACCCGCAGGCTTTGATTCACAATCGCCTGTGTCGTCAAAAATAGAATCGTTCCCAAAATCGGAATCGTCACCAACGCAGCGGCGGTCAGTCCCAAAACGATGCCAGTACCCTCGGAATAGGTGGGGTACAGTTGGGCCTGTTTTTTTATCAACGCCAGCACCCGATCCGCAAACCCACGCGGGGAAGCCACCATTGGGGCGGTTTTCAACAAATGATCCACTTGTTGAAATGCGGCATCCGAGGCCTGTTTAGCGTTATCTTGTGTGTTTTCTTGCGTGTTCTCGGCTGGTGCTGCCAAACGCTGACCTGCCTGCAAGCGGGTCTCCTCTGGCTCATGCACCCCCTCATCTTCAAGATGATCGAACTTCTTCCGCATTGGGTCTTGTTCTAAACGCGACATTGGGTGTAATCCTACTTTTCTCAGCTATTCCAACACGTCTCAACTTGCCAACAGCGGCTGCAAAATCATCTGGGCTTCTGAATCTTCCAACAATTCGACCAGCGCTTGCCGGGCGCGAAACAGACGGCTTTTCACCGCACTCTCTGTGGTTTCCAACATCTCCGACATTTCTTGATACGACAGGTCATACCAATAGCGCAGTACCACCGCCACCCGATAATCAGGGGCGAGTTGGTTAAGCAGTTTCTGTATTAGGGCGCTGCGTTCTTCTTCTAACATTTGTTGTTCAGGGTCTGGTTGGTCACTAACAAGGGCGGGATGCGGCGGCAGTGGCTCATCAATAGATAGCAACGTCAGTCGGCGTTTGCGAAGCCGATCAATACAGTGGTTGGAGGCAATTGAAAACAACCATGTCTTAAAGGATCGCCCCCGATCATAAGATGCCAAATTGCTGTAAGCACGTATAAACGCTTCTTGGGCCGCATCTTCTGCCTCAGCCCCATCCCCCAACATACGATAGCATAAATTGAAGATAGGCCGTTCGTACAGCCGAATCAGTTCACCAAACGCCTCAACATCGCCATGTAAGGTCTTTTCCAAAAGGGCGTTTTCTTGTTCAACCAACATCTCGGGCAAAATCATTGCTTGGATTCCCGCCGTCAATTTCAAATTAGGGGATGGCATCCCATCTATATTTTATACGGGATGACCATTAAAAGGTTGCACTATTTTCATTCTCGGCAACCTTGTTGTACAAATTGTGAGGATAAGTCTAAACAGCGGCTTGGTGGATATGTTTTCGTAGGTCTTCAACTTCGCGGCGCATATCGGAGTTGGTCTCAATTTCTTCGGCGACCTTTTTATAGCCATGTACCATCGTGCTGTGATTGCGCCCACCAAAAGCATCGCCAATTTCAGGCCATGAGGCTTGGGTTTCCTCACGCGCCAGATAAATCGCCAACTGCCGGATATAGCTGACATCTTTGGTACGCCGTTTGCTCAGGATGTCATCCAGCGACAGTTGATAAAAACGTGCCGTCGCCTGCAAAACATCGTTTAGGCTAATTTGGCGCTTCATGGCAGACATATCCCGGCGGGGCAGCGCATTGGGTACAGGGATACTGCCTTGTTTTTCGGCCAATATCTGTTCCGCAATTTCGATAGTTAAATGATTGCCCATCAGTGTTTTATAGGCCAACACTTGCGTCAGGGTGCCTTCCAAATCGCGGATACTGGCATAGGTATAGCTGGCAATCAGATGGGCAATTTCATGGGGCAGGGGGTGGCCCTTCATTTCCGACTTATCATTCAATATCGCCAAACGGGTCTCATAGGAAGGGGTCAAAATTTCAACCTGCAAGCCCCATTCAAAGCGTGAACGTAACCGATCATCAAGCCCCTTGATTGCCTGTGGCCGTCGGTCAGAGGCAATGACGACCTGCTTACCCTGTTCGCGCAGGGCATTAAAGGTATGGAAAAATTCTTCCTGTGTGCTGTCCTTGCCCGCCATAAACTGCACGTCGTCAATCAGCAGCACATCCACCCCGCGATAATAGTCACGGAAATCTGAGGTGGTCTTGCCCCGTATCGCCTCCACTAAATTGTTCATGAACTGCTCAGAGGTAGCATACAACACCCTGAGACCCCGCTGACGACAGGCATTGCCAATCGCGTGCAGCAAATGGGTTTTCCCAAGCCCCGAATTTCCATATATATAGAGTGGGTTATAGACCTGCCCCGGATTGATCGAAACGGCTTGGGCAGCGGCTTGGGCCATCTGATTACTGGGGCCAACCACAAAATTATCGAACGTATACGCCGAATTTAACTGGGGATTCCAGTCATCCGCAGGCGGCACTTCCTCTACATAAATCGAACTGTAGTGGGGTTCTGTCGAATCTTCTGATCCGCTGTGCTCAGTATCATCATCATAGAACTCGCGGCGCGGGCGGTTATGTACCACAAACTGAATCTCGACCTGCTCATGAAACACGGAGCATAAGGTGTGTTTAACAGCCCGATAGAGTTTTTGTTCCAACCAGTCTTTGGCATATCCATTGCGCACGCGAACCGTAAAGACCTTATCGTCATACGATAGGAATTTGGCATCGCGCAGCCATGTATCGTAGGTGCTGCGGTGGAGTTGTAGTTGGAGTTGGCCTAACGCTGCAAGCCAAGCATCTTCAGGTTTCATCACACCGTACTCGTTTTAGATAACAAAAATACAAACAAGTTGTCTCAGCAGCAGGCAATAGATAGACACCCACTCTTAATAAGGTGGTTAAGCGAATTATAGTTGGCGTTTGCCGAGTGCTTATATGACCGGATACAGGGAGTGAATGAGGCCAATATGTGGAATCTAGGCTCAAGAAGATTGGGAAAGTTGAGCCTTGGGGTTGCCTCTCATTGGTTCACTCCGAAAAGTTTAAATGATTTTACCATTCACACTGAAAAGGGGCAACAGATTGGGGGGGCAGATTTCTAGATTTTTGAATTTTTTAAGGTAACAGCACTAGTCCTATAAAATGAATCTGTTCTTTTTTCACAACAGACCAAATGTTCGCTATTCTAGCACAATAGCACCCCCCATATATGGTGGTGTAGGGTAGGTCAACACCCACCTGTGGGAGTTAGGTTAAGTGAAATTTATATAACTCTCCGCAACCTTAAATTTTTCCGGCATCCCAACTTCACCCTTGACTAACATAGAAATGGTGTTCAAGGCCTTCCTGCCTAAAACAAGAATTTTGTGAAAATATCCATATCTATCTATGCTTTTAAGCATATTAAACAGATGACACACATCACTACTTAATTGCCCTCTATTGGTCAGGACTTTAAGTCGTTATATACTCACTTTGAACACTGTTTTAATCGTTGAATAAATAGAAGAAATCAGGCAAACACATGGACGCGCTACATTCAACCCACCCATTTGAAGAACATCTTACAGACGACCTTAGTCAATCCGGCCTGATTAAAGTCTCTGCCCACTCCCGCTCAACGGCTGTAGCGGGTGCCATTGCAGGGGTCATCCGAGAACATCATCGTGCCGAAATTCAAGCGATTGGTGCAGGAGCGGTCTATCAAACCGTCAAAGCCATCGCCATCGCCCGCAACTACCTTTCTGAAGAATATACTATTACTGGCATTCCGATCTTCACTGAGGTTATGATTAACGGTCAAGAGCGCACTGCTATCCGTTTCATCATTGAAGGCACAGCCTGCTAAATACAGTGGATAAGACAACGACATCGCAGCTACTCATTGACCTACATATGCACAGTACAGCCTCCGACGGTGTGTTTTCGCCATCGGAGGTTGTTCATACCGCGATTACACGCGGCCTACACGCCATCGCCCTCACCGATCATGACACCACCAATGGTGTGTTGGCAGCACAGACCGCCGCCCGCCAAACCCCGCTCCAAGTCATTCCCGGCATTGAAATGGGCTGTGAGGATGCCCTCCGCACCATTGATATTTTGGGCTACTTCATTGACATTGAAAATGAAGATTTTCAGAACCAATTGACTGAAATCCGCACCTATCGAGAACGTCGCGCTGAACTGATTGTTGAAAAATTGGCACGACTGGGGGTCAACATCTCATTGGAGCGCGTCTACGCAATTTCCGAAGGCGCAGCCATCACCCGCCCGCACATTGCCCGCGTCATGGTCGAAAAAGGCATCGTGCCCGATAACCAGACGGCCTTTAATCGCTATCTTGGGAATGATGCCCCCGCCTATGTGCCGCGTTTCCGACTGACCATCCCCCAAGCCATTGCCACCATTCATCAGGCGGGTGGGGCCGCAGTCTTGGCACACCCCGGACGGTATGCAAGCCCGACCAAAGTCATTGGCGAGGCGATTGCAGCAGGCGTAGACGGCCTCGAAGTCTATTATCCTGACCATGCCCCTGAATTCCGCCAGCAGATACTCAAGATCACCGCCGAAAATAGCTTAATTGCCACAGGCGGCAGCGATTTCCACCACCCTGAAAATGGCACCATTCGTATGGGCATCGAGGCCGTCAACATACCGAGCGACACCCTGACGAAGCTCCGCGAACGTGCCAGCCGCTACTCAGCTTAATATTTTTCGCTCATATGTTCTAATTTTATATTTATGCTACCTCGCGCAAATGGCTTCGCACCGCCATTAAAATTTGCCCCAGCTTATTTTGCCCACTGCCATTCCGACCTGCCCCCCAATAATAATCCGTTGGGGCATTCTCAATAAGTTCCTCATCGCCTGTCGCCAACAGCTTTTCGCGCAGGCTGGCATGGGTCTGGAATTTTTTCAGAACGG
The DNA here is from genome assembly GCA_024434115.1 of Chloroflexota bacterium. Lineage (GTDB taxonomy): Bacteria > Chloroflexota > Anaerolineae > Aggregatilineales > J027 > CFX10. Next base: position 59,665 of record QMIT01000011.1, on the reverse strand, counting down.
CCTGCTGCATGATTTCATCTTTCACGGCTTCCCAGTCAGCCCGAATTGGATGTTCGCGGCTGCGTCCCAACGTCTTGGCCTGCTTGGGAGATTTTGCCAATCGGATTTTTTCGGCATAGGGTGGATCGGTCTCCACAAATTTCTGCGCCTGAAAATAATGCTCCACTGTCGGCCAATAGACCCCATCCAACTCAAAGCCATGTGCCGAAAAATTGGACAAGTAAGCGTATTCATCCGTATTGGAATAAAAATAGATAGGCATCGTCTCCCTCTCCAAGATTTGTCTTTCTGAAAGTTTTACCCCGCGTTATAGTATAAGTGTTTAGGTGTAAGCCGCTTCCCATTTTAAAAAGTTAAATATTCCTCAAAAAGGCCCTATGTTGACTTCAGTTCCAGCCGATACCCAAGCCAATATTTTGAAGGCCCAAACGCTACGGGGTCGCCCCCCGTCGAGTCATTTGGTGCCCTATCGTAATATCCGTCACCTGCTCGAAAATCGGGCAATGGAATCCCCCGACAAGGTATTCCTCATTCATTATGACAAAGACGGTCACCGTGAGGAAATCACCTATGCCGAGTTGAATACCCGTATCAATCAGACCGCCAACGTCTTATTACGTCTGGGGGTCAAACGGGGGGATCGGGTGGCGACCATCGGATACAACCACAGCGATACAGTGATTATCTATTTCGCTTGTTGGAAGATCGGGGCTGCTGTCGCTCCGCAAAATGTCGCCGAAGATGACCGCCGTATTGCCTTTATTTTACGCAACAGTGAGGCCGTTGTCTGCCTAGTGCGGGAAGAATATTTGGAACGCGCCGAGACCATCATTCACGGCACGGATGAAGGACTTGGGGCGGCCAATGTGCGCCAAATCATTCAAGTCGGTGGTGCCAAACAACCTCAATATGACCGCCTGCAAGATTTATTCACCCCCCAGACCAGCCTTGATGCCCCTGACGAGACCACATTAGATGATGAAAGCCTCTTGGTCTACACCAGTGGGACAACGGGAGCGCCCAAAGGGGTTGTACTGACACAATATCATATGCTGGTGGATGCCTATGGAATTTCTGCCGCACAGGGCTTGACGGGCAATCAGCGCACAATGGCGGTGCTGCCCATTCATCATGTCAACGGCACAATCGTTACCCTCGTCACGCCCTTATTTATTGGTGGCAGCGCAGTGCTAAATCGTGCCTACAGTTCGCATCATTTCTGGGAGCGTATCGCCACTGAAAAGGTCAATATGGTCAGTGTTGTGCCAACCTTGCTGCAATTTTGCTGCGAATATGCCGATGAACAGGCCGCGAAGGGCGAAAGTATCTTTGGACCGAACATCAGCCGGGAGGATTTAAGCCATTTTCGACACCTGACCTGTGGTGCGGGCACGTTGGCGGTGCAGTTGGCTAAACGTTTTGAAAATCAATTCGGCTTCAAAATTTTGCATGGTTATGGCCTAAGCGAAACCACCTGTTATAGTTGCTTTCTGCCGATTGAGTTGGATTGGCAGACCCACCAACACTGGATGCAGGATTATGGCTATCCGAGCATCGGCGTACCGATTTCCACCAACGAGATGGCGATTTTTGATGCCAGCGGCAATGGTCAGGAACTGGGGCCGGGGGAGCGTGGTGAAATTTGCATCCGGGGGCATAATGTCATGAAGTATTATTATCAGCGCCCTGATGCCAACACCGAAACCTTTAAATTCGGCTGGTTTCGCAGTGGAGATGAAGGTTTTTTTGAGGTAGATGACAAAGGCCGTCATTTCTTTTTCATCACCGGACGCCTCAAGGAATTGATTAATCGGGGCGGGGTCAAATTTAGCCCGTTTGATATTGAAGAAATCTTGCTGCAAATCCCCGGTGTCAAGGTTGGCCTTGCAGTAGCCTTTGAAAATGATTATTACGGGGAAGAGGTTGGAGCCTATGTCGTTTTGCAAGAGGGCGCAACCTTGACCGAAGCTACCATTTTGAGCTACTGCCGTGAAAAGATGTCGTTTGAGAAAAGTCCGAAAGTGGTGGTTTTCGGCACAGAAATCCCGGTCACGACGACGGGTAAATATCAGCGGCTCAAACTGCGTGACCTATTCACCCAATGGAAATCCGTCCAGTTTAAAAAATAACGGATTGGGTTGCAGCTAAATATAAATAAGGAGAAACCATTCCATGTATTTTGAGTTAACCGAAGAACAGCGCATGTATCAAGAGGCTGTGCGCGATTTCTGTGACCGCGAACTTGCCCCGTATGCCACACAAGTAGATCAAACAGGCGAAATGCGCTGGGAGGCCATCCGCAAAATGCCACAACTGGGACTGACAGGCTTGCAAGTCCCTGAAGACTATGGCGGGGCGGGTCTTGATTCGATTTCGGCGGCGATTGCGATTGAAGAAGTAGGGCGAGCCTGCGGATCAACCGGGCTATCGCTGGCGGCGCACAACGGCCTGTGCTGTTTCCCCATTAATCGCTGGGGCACGTCTGAACAAAAGCAAAAGTACCTGCCACGCCTCACTTCCGGTGATGTTTTGGGAGCGCTGGCCCTGACCGAACCGAACGCCGGATCGGATTTGGTTGGTGGGGTACGTACCTCAGCCGTCAAAGAGGGCGATTCGTGGATTATTGATGGGCATAAGGCATGGATTACCAACCCTAAATATGCCCCGGTCATCATTACCCTAACACGCACTGATAAAAACGCTGGCGCCAAGGGCTTTTGTATGCTGCTGGTCGAACCTCAGTATGAAGGCGTCATAGTGCATCACCCCGAAAAGAAAATGGGTCTCAAGGCGTCGCCAACCCAGCAAATCACCTATGACAATGTGCGGGTGCCAATTGTCGAGGGCACATTGGGGGAGGAGGGTAAGGGCTTCCACCAAACAATGGAAACTTTGGATGGAGGGCGTATCAGCATCGGGGCACTCAGCGTCGGGTTGGCCCAAGCCGCTTTTGAGGCTGCCATGAAATATGCCGCTGAACGGGAGGCGTTTGGGGGCAAAATTACCCAGTTCCAAGCCATCCAGTGGATGATCGCCGATGCTGCTCTTGAAATTGAAGCGGCCCGCTTGATGGTCTATCGCGCTGCGTGGCTCAAAGATCAGGGTAAAAATTTCACCAAAGAAGCGGCAATGGCAAAATTGATGGCATCAGAGGTGGCAGAAAAAGTCAGCTTCAACGCCATCCAAATTCACGGCTCGTATGGCTATAGTCAAGAATTTCCAGTCGAGCGCATTTATCGTGACCAACGCCTCATGACGATTGGTGAAGGTACTAGCCAAATCCAACGTTTGGTCATTGCCCGCCGTGTCTTGCAAGAATACGGACTGGGTTAATCTGAACAATTGTTGACATAATGCGATGGGGTGGGAAATGTAACCGGCCCCCTCGCATTTCAAATTTTTGGCTTCAAAAGACACCTTCGCCAAAGTCATCAATTCTTCGCCAACTGTTATGCCCCTCTATTAATATTTCTTGACATGCCATAGTCAAGCGAATACAATTAGGCTATACACTTTTCAGATGTTCGACACGCAGTATCACTACGGGCGAAAATCTTTATTTTTTGTTCTACTCGTAGCCCCATGATGGTTATCGGCAATGTTCGTTCGGGGTGAATTACGCAGGAGGCTTGAGTGACTCAGACACCCAATACTGGCTATGTGAGTGCCAAAGTCCTGCGTATGAATGTCGGGTTTATCCTCGCAGAGACGATTGGTTTTAGCCGAGAAACAGAATTTAATGTACCCTCGCTGTTGAAGGTTTCAGATGATTTGATGCTGGGACACTTCTATGCAACGCTGCGCCTCTCTAAAACACGGGATGGCTTGCTAATTCAAGGCAATGTGCAAACCAGCGTATTTGACGAATGCTCCCGCTGTACCGATGAAGTTTCCATCCCGATTGAGTTTGAGATTGAAGAACTTTTTGCCACCAATGAAAATTTGGATACTCAGTATCGGGTGGATGAAACTGGGATTCTTGATCTAGCGCCGATTGTGCGGGAAGAAGCGATGCTGAATAGGCCCATGACCACCCCGACCAATGAGGTGGGGCGCTGCATTTTTTGTAACCGAACCATGCGTGATGTGATGCGCGATAATGGTTTGCTGGACGATATTGACCCGCGATTTGAAGCCCTTAAAGCACTGCGCGATCAAATGCAAGAAGATGACGAAAATTAGCCAGTCATCATGAGTTCGTCGTAAAAAAACAATGAGGACTCCCTATGTCTGACGACCTGTTTGAAAATTTTGATACACAGGATCATGCTTCGCAGGAAGAAGAAGATATGCTGCCAGAGGTCGAGCAGGACGATGCCGAACCAATGGATGATGTTTTTTTTGCGATGGATGAAAATGGTGAATTAACCGACGACGATTTTGATGACCTTGATGATTTAGATGAATTTGATTTAGATGACCTCGAAGAGGACGATGAGTTTGAGGACGAAGAATTCGATCTCACCGAGGTGTCGTCCGATGATACCGTCGGCCTCTATCTCAAGGAAATGGCGCGGGTTCCACTGCTGACTACCGAGGAAGAAATTTCATTGGCCCTACGCCTCGAAAAAGGCAAAGAGGCGAGTGATAAACTGGCCCGGCTGAATGGACACTGTCCTGAAGATGAACTGTTGAAGCTGACCGCATTGGTAGACGATGGACGCGAGGCCCGCGACCATCTGATTAAGGCCAATACGCGCTTGGTGGTCAGCATCGCCAAGCGGTATATGGGGCGGGGTGTGCCATTTTTGGATCTGATCCAAGAGGGCAATCTCGGTTTGATGAAGGCCGTTGAGAAATTTGACTATAAACGTGGTTTCCGGTTTAGCACCTATGCGACGTGGTGGATTCGCCAAACCATCACCCGTGCGATTGCCGATCAGGGACGCACCATTCGCGTTCCGGTGCATATGTCTGACCGAATCCGCCATTTATACAAGACGGCCCGTGAACTTGAACAAAAACATGGCCGCAAACCAACCCCCGAAGAGATTGCCCAAGAAATGGATTTGGAGCCGCGTAAAGTCCAATGGATGCTCAAAGTGTCGTGGCGTCCACTCAGCCTTGAACGCCCGGTGGGGGAGGATGAAGAAAGCGAACTAGGCAATTTCATCGAAGACTACACCATGCCGACCCCGCTGCAAAGCGCCTATCAAAACTTGCTGCGTGAAAAATTGGATGAGGTGTTGAGTACACTGACCCCACGTGAGGCCCGAATTTTGCGACTGCGCTTTGGCCTACAAAATGGTCGCAGCTATACGCTAGAGGAAGTCGGGCAAAAATTTGGCTTGACCCGTGAACGGATTCGGCAGATTGAAGGCAAGGCCCTGCGTCGCCTACGCCATCCGCGTCGTTCACGCCAGCTACGTGATTTCACATGATATGCGTCTGGCAATCATCTCCGATATTCATGGCAATTTGACAGCCCTTGAAGCGGCCTTAACAGATATTCGCGCTGCCTCGCCCGACCAGATTGTTTTTTTGGGCGATATTGCGGATCGCGGCCCCCAACCACACGAAGTAATTCAGTGTGTGCAAAGCCTCAATTGTCCGGCGGTTATGGGCAACACCGACGATTTGCTGGTTGCTCCCCCCAGTGCTACTGAACTGAATAAACAGGCCGAAGTCCCATTTTGGGGCATGATGCAATGGTGTCGTGTCCAATTGAGTGCTGATGACCTTGCGTTTATGCGGACATTCCAGCCGATGCTGACAATCCCGCTTGATAATAGGCGGAATTTATTGTGTTATCATGGGTCGCCGCGTTCCAACATGGACAGGATTTGGGTCAGCACACCCGACGATGAACTCAAAGCGATGTTTAGTCAGCAGACCGCACCCATAATGATTGGTGGGCATACCCATTTACCGCTTTTTCGGCGGCTGCATGACCAGATTATTTTGAATCCCGGCAGCATTGGTCTGGCGTTTACCCCGACCCCTGATGGACGTGAACTCAATAATAATCGGGCCGAGTATTTGATTTTGACAGCAGAACGGGGACGGCTGAGTGTCGAATTTCGCCAAGTGGTGTACTCTTTAGATCACTACATCCAAATGGTGCAAAAGAGCGGGATGCCCCATCAAGCGTGGTGGCTTTCTTTATGGCAAGAGATATAAGAGGTAAAAAAATAACCCGATGAAACGACTGCTGCGCCCATTAATCCTAATGATTATTTTGGTGAGCCTTGTCGCGGCGTGTACCGAGGATAATTCCAACAAGCCCCGTCCAACGGCAACACTGGGCGAAATTTTGTGGCAGCGCCCCACCGAAGTCATCACTGCCTCAAACGCCGAAAAGCTGCAATTGATTGGGTACTTTGGCGGACATAAAAAAACGGTCTCGGCGATGGCTTTTTCAAGCGATAATTTACGGCTTGCCACATCCAGCACCGAAGACAAGTTGGTACAGGTGTGGAATCTGGCAAGTGGTCGGTTGGTACGGGCGATTACCGACCTGAATGCCCAGCATTTATTTTTTAGTGCCGATAACAACACGCTGTATACCATAGGCACAGACATGAAGCTGTATGCGTGGAATCTACTCGATGAGACGCAGCGTTCGGAGGGCATTCAAGGTTCGACCAATATTGTTGGGCCAGTCGCGCAGTCGGCAGATTTAAAGCGATTGGCGGTGGGTAGTATTGATGGACGGCTGTTGGTCTTTACGCTCGACCCGTTGGAAGAAGTTGCCCGCACGGATGCTCATTTTTTCCCGGTTCAAGATGTGCTGTTTTCGCCAGACGGCAACACGGTGATTACATTGGGGCAGGAAGGCCATATTCGGCTGTGGAAATTTGATACACTCGAACTTATCCACACGCTCGGTCAGTTTCAGCCAGCACCACAAGATATAACGATTTCTGGAGATGGCAGATTATTGGCCGCGTCATTTGCCGACAGCATCACCATTTGGCAGTTGGATAATGATTATCTACCCTTGCGTGAATTCGCTATTCCAGAATTGTCAGCGGGCACACTCGCATTTTCGCCTGACCAGAACCTGCTCATTACGACAGGCGATGGAGAATTGGTCAATATCTGGGATGTCAACACAGGCGAGTTGGTAGCGGGCCTACCCAATCACAACCTGCGCATCGGAGTGGCGACCTTTTCACAAGATAATCAACTCGTGCTGACAGGTACCAATGGCCCAAATCTCTTTTTGTGGAATCTCGCCGCCGCCGAAACTGTCCAGCAAGGCAACGCGGAACAACTGCGCGTGCCCAGTGCCCAAATCGCTCCCCAACAACTCAGCACCTTAGATGTATATCGGGCGGCGTGGTCACCGGATAATAGGATTATTGCGATAAGTGATGCACGCGGGGCCGTTTACATTTTGGGCATTCCGTCCGGCGAATAGGCACTTGATCGAACGGTGGGTTTTAAGAGATTGCCATGAAAGCGGGGACGGTTGCCTAAGCTCAGACGCGGGAATACCCATGCTGTCCAGATGCCCAAACCAATCGCAGATAGGGCAATTATCACACCCAACAGCACCGCAAAATCGGCGAAAGCATGGTCATATTTTAGCAACCCCAACCGCCGCAGAATGTTCCACCAGTCGTGGTGGCTACTGTCCATGCCAAATAGCAGGGGTAAATCGCGGCTGCGGGCATCGCGGATATAAACCGCCATATCCATAAAGCTATGACCCACAATCATCCAACAGAACAGAGCGCTACTGAAATAGTGACGCACCAACAGGCCATAGCTGGCAATCAATAGCCAAAACAAGACCTGCCAGATCGAACCCCCTAGAAACATCAATAACGTGCCAAAGGGTGAGCAGATGACGTGGCCTACTTCATGGGGGAGAATCACGAACGCCCATGTAAAATTGGCGGCCCATCCCCCACGCGGAACCAATAGATGGTTTATCAATGGGATAAGGCAAGCCAGCCAAAAAAGCGTTTCGATCACGCCATAGACTTTGAAGGGGTGAGTTTCGACGGCGATTTGGAATTGTTGCACACGGGCTTCGAAAAACCGAAAAATAGTGGGCTTGGGTGGTAGATCGCTATCAGGGAAAAGGTCGAGAGGCGGGGCTTGTAAATCACCCCTACCTCGGGCCTGCCATTCGCTATAAACACCATAACCGATGAGCACCAATGCGCCGGAAATCACCAAACCCAAGATCGCTATTGTCATGCACGTAACCGTTATTTTTCATTCAGATCATGCAACAGCATATCATCTCGTAATTTTATGTCCATATCGTCATCTGGTTCGAGCGGGGCCTCGATGGTCTTTAATTTTTGGAAGACGGCCTCGTCATCAAAGTTTAAGGAATCGGTATCTACCTGTTCGATGTGTTTGAGGGTCATCAGGCGATTCACCAACAGCGGAATTTGTTGAGCTTTGAGCGAATGGTTGAGTTCAATGCGCAGGACGGCACTCATCCCCGGCCCCGGCAACATGGTCACTTTTTTAATTGGTACACCCAGACGATTGAGAGCAACGAGGGTCTTGCCAACCGCCTTGCTGTCATTTTTGAGATAAATATTGAGGTCGTTTTCGTGCTTACGATCCATGCGTTTTTCCAACCGCTCCAGAAAAACGAGGGTGAACAAAATGAGGAAGGTGGCAGTGGTCGCCAATCCGCCCATGCCGACGCCAGTCGTAATACCAATGCCCGCCGCGCACCAAATACTGGCCGCAGTGGTCAGTCCGCGAACAGTTGTGCCGTGCCGCAAAATCGCGCCAGCGCCTAAAAAGCCGATACCAGACACAACATAACTGGCGAGGCGCATGGGGTCACGGGTGGTCGAAAATTCGGGTAGGGCATAGGCACCCGCCATTGCCATTAAACAAGCACCTAAACCGACCAAGATATGAGGCCGAAAACCGCTGGAACGCTCATGGTTGGAACGCTCTAGGCCAATGATGCCGCACAAGATTAGCGAGAGGAATAATCGCCCAATCAGCACCTCATCAAATTCACCAAAAATCGGTTCGAGGCTGTGCGAGAGGTTATTGGCAATGTGCTGAAAATCCATTACGCGACCCTTCAAATCCAAACGAAGAAATCCACAAAATAAAAACACCGCTTGCCTCATTATAAGACAAACGGTGTCAAGTTAAAAGAAATTTAAAGTTTAATTGCGGAATAGCTCACGCACGATGATGTTACGCTGGATTTCACTCGTGCCTTCGTAGATTTGGAAGACTTTGACATCGCGCATCAACTTTTCGACGGGGTATTCTTTCATGAAACCATAGCCACCAAAGACCTGCACGGCCTCGACAGTAGCTTTCATGGCGGTGTCGGCGGCAAAGGCTTTGGCGAAAGAGGCGTATTTGGTGTTGGAGACGCCGCTGTCAATAATTGAGGCCGCACGCCATGTTAGCAACCGGGCTGCTTCGACATTCATGGCAATATCAGCGATTTTGTGACCAACGGCTTGGTGTTCATAAATCGGCACACCAAAGGTTTCGCGCTCACGGGCATACTTGACACATTCATCTAAGGCCCGTTGGGCCACACCGACTGCACCAGCAGCGACGGGCGGACGGCTCTTATCGAATACTTTCATAGCGGTGTAAAAACCCATACCATCCTTGCCACCGAGCAAATTGGCGGCGGGGACTTCGACATCTTCAAAGGTGATTTCGGCGGTATCGGCGCAACGCTGACCCAGTTTATCAAAGTGCTTGCTGACACTGACACCCGCTGAGGCTTTTTCGACCACAAACACCCCTAGACCTTTGTGACCAGAAGCGGGATCGGTGACAGCAAAGACCGTATAAAAATCGGCAATGTTCGCGTTGGAAATAAAGGTTTTACTGCCGTTTAGGATGTAGACATCCCCGCGTTTTTCGGCACGGGTACGCATCCCAACGACATTGGAGCCTGCACCGGGTTCGGTGACGGCATAAGCGGCCATTTGACCGTCTACAATACGGCCCAACCATTCCTTCTTTTGGGCGTCCGTTCCGGCAATGGAGATGGGCAGGGAAGCGAGATTGTTAATCGTAAGGGCGGTGCTGATGCCGGAGCAGCCCCACGCCAGTTCTTCCCCAACAATACATTCTTCGAGCACGCTGGCCCCAATCCCGCCATATTCTTCGGGGATATTAAGGGTGAGGAGGCCGAGTTCACGGGCTTTGTGGGCAATTTCCCAAGGGTATTCGGCAGTACGATCATAATGTTCGGCCTTTGGCGCGATCTCGTTGCGGGCAAAATCGCGGGCGACCTGTTGGAGCATTTTTTGTTCTTCAGTTAAATCAAAAGAGACACCAGCAATTGTTGGCGTTACCGGGTGGGCCATTATTTAAACTCCATCCACTCTAGCGTAATCAAATGGTGATTTGATTAAATTATACTCAAAATTCCAAAATATCCAAATGGAAATTTGATTATGACTAGATGAGCGCAATCACTGATTGAAAAGAGGCTGTTTGTATTCGGGCGGAGCAAGCACGGTGAAACTTCGGATGATTTGTCGCTCGACGATCATTTGTTGTGTCAAATTTTTGCTACCCTGTTCCGGGATACTTAACTCCGCCAAATATAAATTGCCTTCGGTGTCATTGAGCAATACGGCGAGAACCTTCACCAGGTCTCCCGAAAGTGTTTTATAGACATAAGTAACTTGATAGCCTGTTGCAAAAGCCTGTTCTATTAGATGGCTGTCAATAATTGTTACATCATCATAGATAGTATCCAGAAATGTCTGGACAGCATCCAGTGAGGTTATTGACTGATTGGCAATGCGTTGAATCGTGATTCGGCCATCGCCAATAGCGCTCGTGACGTAAGTCATGGGCTGACCCGAGGAGCCGCTGATTCGCCTTGAATCGTTTGGCAACTTAATCATCACCCTATGTGATTGATCAGAGAACTGGTGCCAACCAACCAGCGGCAGTGTGCCAATGTTTTGATAGCCAATCATTGTTGGAGAAGCCAATTCAAATAACTGATCTAACAAGATTTGATTATTGTCCGGAACAACAATACGGATAGTATAGAGCCAGTCATCTTCGAGCCAACTAATTTGTCGAGCAATGTATTTCAGCAGTTCGTTCCGGCCATCCTCTAAAGCAAATTCAATCGTAATCAAGTCATCGGTTACCTGCCAATTGGTAATACGCCAGCTTTTAAATTGTCCCCATTCCACGTTGAAGAAAGAGTCTGTATAACTCAAATCATTCACCTCTTGGAGGGAGTAATACGTCACACCAATTTCAATAAAGGCATGAATGACCGACAAACGACTTGGGGATATATAGATCGTGCTGGCTCGCTGATAGTCAGGGTTATAGTCATCCCGTTCCAAGTACCAATCATCGCCGGGTTGGAAAAACTGAAATAGACCCGTGCCGTGAATATGGGGGTCAAGTATCGTGATTTGGGGAATGCCCGGTTCAAGCGTCGGTGCGACTAGCGAAGTTGGTGTTGGCATAAGCTGTGGGTTTTTTATCGCATCGGGCTTTTGCCATAAGGCAGTGGCATATATCAAAAAGATGGCTACCAATGCCAAATTCGAAGCGTTTTTAGAGGACATGAGCGAATACTCCAGATAATTGAGAAATCTGAGATTCTGTCTGAACTTAATATATACCAAAACAAAAAGGACGGGGGTGAGCCGTCCTTTTCTCAATACTGTGGTTGGAAAATCTGCAACTACGGCAAGACAAAGGTGAAAGGCGTCACCGCCGAAATGGACTGATTGCTGGCTACCGTAACCACCACCTGCAAAGCAGTATCGGTGATCGGTGTGCCATTTGTCCACTGGCTCGGAATAGTAAAGGGGGTCGTGAATGCACCGGAACTATTGGTCGTGACGGTCAGATAGGGGCTGGAAATGAACCCCGCGCTCGGCAGGCCCAAACGAATTTCGACAGTGGTATTGGCCGGGAAGTTTGTTCCGCTGACGGCAATATCGGTTCCCGCTCCCGCTGAAGTTGGATTAATGCTGATGACTGGATTCGCTACAGCGGGCTGATAGGTAAAGGCTTCGGAGTCCACATAGCTTGTGCCGTCCACTAATGCCACGACCTGCAAATTGGTCTGGGTGATGGTGCTGTTATCCGGCCACTTGGAGGGCATGGTAAAGGAGGTGGCAAATGTACCTGAGCCTGAAGTGACGGCAGTGGTGTAGGGCGTCGTCAGGAAATCGGTGCTGGTGATTGCCAGACGAATGCTGACACTGAGCGACGGTGGGAAACCCGTACCCGATACATTGATGACCGTACCCGCTGGCCCAGTGTTGGGGCTTATAGCAATTACAGGGGTATAGGTTTGTGCCGCCGTATAGTTGACAGTCGTCAATGCACCAACGCCGTTGGTTGCCGTCACGCTGATAATCACTGGCCCGGTAGGAATGGTTGTTCCATTGGGCCATTGGGCAGGCATCTTAAGGGTAGTGGAGAAGCGACCACTGGAATCTGTCAAAGCAGTAGCCAGCACGTTGGGGAAGACGCTGAGATTGCTTGGCCCAATATACACATAGACTTGGGTCGAGGCGGGATAGCCCGTACCATTGAGCGCGATCTGGGTATCTTTGACGACACTGGTGGGATTGGCGGTCACTTGGGGGACAGTCGGTGTTGGTTCGGTGACAGGCAGGCTACCCAATGCAACGTTGGCACGGATATAGCTGGTATTCACCCAACCCACCGTGCCGCTGACCAAACGAATTTGTACCCATGTGGAAGCGTTGTTACGACCAATCAAACCCACGAGTTGATTTAACCCGATGGTTTGTACAATGCCATATTCCGTCCCCGGCCCCGAACGGACATTCAGGGTAGTGGTATTGGTGACATAGGCGGCTGGCCCAGAATTGGACGGGAAAGTCGGTTGGATAACGGGTGGTGGGTTGTTGTTATTACCGCCGCTCGAAAATGGTGTAGCGGAGGGCCGCAGGGTCTGAGTCGGTTGGGCGGTTGGGAAAACTTGGAGGGTTGATTGGGTTGGAAAAACAAAGGGTGTCGGGTTAGCAACCGATTGAGGGTCTTCGTCATCGCCCCCACTTGCCAACAAATAGATGACCAAAACCCCTGAACAAATGAGGCAGGTCAAGCCAATAATGACCGCCCCGATAATCCCCCATTGTAGATTTGGACTGATTTGCTGTCCTGTTACGGGAGGTCGATTACCCATGAGATTGAATCCTTTGATCTATAAAGATCATTGATAATGACAGTGCTGTGACAGATTTCACTTTAGGCGTCCGGTGTTACGACCATATGACAAGGGCGTATCAGCCATGTAACCACATGTTACGAGATTGACACAGACGCTTCATGCCGCAACAAATACGCTCATTCGGCTATTGACCCGTGAATTTCGGTTCCCGTTTTTCATTAAAAGCGGTGATGCCTTCTAGTGCATCTTTGGTATTGCTGGCGGCGTGCTGCAATTGGGCCTCCATGTCGAGTGTTTCGGCAAGGGTTTGATCCCATGTGCCATTTAGGAGGCGTTTGGTCAGGCCGATGGCGCGGGTGGGCATGGTAGCGAGTCTGATGGCTAGGCTACGGGTCTGTTCCATCAGGGCGTCGTGTTCGACGATAGATGTGCATAAATTCAGATCAAGGGCCTGTTGGGGCGAGACCCGATTTTTGCCATCGGCCAACATCATCAATTCAAAGGCTTTGGCTTGACCCACGAGACGTGGCAGGTGGTAATCAATGCCTGTATCGGGAACGAGGCCGATTCCCACAAAAGCCGCAAAAACGAAACTGGCCTTGTCCGAGAGGATACGTAAATCACAGGCCAGCGCCACGCCGACGCCTGCCCCCGCCACAACCCCATTAATCGCGGCGATAATAGGTTTTTCGAGGTTGCGCATTGCCAAAATAAGGGGGTTATATTTAGAACGGACATGCTCCATAAAACCTTTTTCAACACTTTCGGCATCGCCCAAATCTTGCCCCGAACAAAAGGCTTTACCCGCCCCCGTGATAATGACGGCACGCACGGCAGCATCACGGGCGATTTGCCGGAAGGCGTCATTGGTTTCGTGCAGCATCTTAGCGGAAAAGGCGTTGTATTTTTCGGGGCGATTGAGGGTGATGGTCGCCACGCCATCGGCAACCTCGTATAGGATGTTTTCGTAGGTCATAGGGATACAAATTTGCCTTTCAATGAGAACCAAAAACGGTCAGGAGAAATTTGTGCATATTTTCTGCCCATTGGATGAGTGGTTGCCAATCATCTTCCTTCTTACACCCAACAGCATTCCAATCTAATATACGATTTTCAAATGAGCCGGGAATATGCAGATACCAAGACTCGCCATCAATCGCCATACTGCGCTCGGTTTTGGGTAAGGGAATTTGATGGACTTGATCAAATAGGGAATAAAAAACAGATTCATCAATTATTTTCTCAACTACGGACAGAGTAGGACTGATGTGCCAGCCCTTTCTAAGCCCTTCCATAGGGTCAAAAAAACGATGGCAGTCACCCGGTCTATCCCATATTACTTGACGGGCAAATAGATTATGGCCCTCAAAAATCACCCATGAAACATATTTGAAAAAGGCAGGATAGATGGATAACCGCATGAGGAAATGAGAAGCTCCCGATGAGGGAATAATATCCTCCAAAGCCGCATATGCCTGCTGCTGCAAAAGAGCAAATTCGGCTTGACGTGCCTCTATTGGCATATGTCCCCCTCAAACTCTCTGTTCACTCCAAATAATCATAACACCCGATTTAGATTACCCAAAATTTACCAAGAAATAACGCTTGAAAAATCCGGTTAAATTGCCAATAATGCGTGCCGCCATTGCCTAATTGTTTTATGATTTATTTCAACGTAGGATTAACGTTTCTTCCAGCGAATCGGTTGGCATGGTACAATAATGAGGTAGTTTAATTCAAAAGGATATGTGATTTGCATGTCGGATCGGAACACGCCGCCGCGCAAACCATCTGAGACACATAAGCCGGCGCGTACCAGTTCAACTTCTAGCTCTGCGTCCGGTAAGAAGTCCACCACCACCCCAAAAACAGCAGCCCAAGCGCCGTCGAAAGGTACGAGCAAAAAAACGACGGGAAGTGCTTCTGTCGTATCTTCACGCACATCTGCATCAAAAACATCCAGCAAAGCCACTGGTACAACCAAGTCCACGACGGGAACAACCGGAAGATCGGCAGCGGGTTCAGCTAAAACGACGACTAGCAAAACACCGTCGTCAAAAATGGCGACACCTGCAAAATCAACCGCGCCTGCAAAAACAACCAAATCTGCGGCTGGTACAGGCAAAATATCGGCTAAAACGACGACTAAGACGACGGCATCAAGTAAGACCACTTCTGCAAGGATGACCACCGCACGCCCACAACCGACACCGCGTCCGGTGCGCCCCGCGCGTCCGCCGAATCCTAATTCGTTTGGGAATCGGCTACGGCGATTTTTGGAAGACCCGGATGCGTTTCGTAATCTGGGCCAAACGATGCCTAGCTGGGCCGATGAACTAGGCGCGATTTTGCTGATTATCGTGGGGATTTTTGTGTTTACGGCACTGCTCAACCCGGTGGGTGACGCGGCAGTGGCGACATCATTGGCGACGGGATTAAAACAAGCATTTGGCATTGGGTCTTTTGTTACCGCCCTCACCATTTTTGGTATGGGGATTTTGCTGCTGCTGCCGAAAATCAATATTCATCTCAATCTAAAATTTGACTGGATGCGGATACTGGCGGTTGAAATCGCCTTTATCAGCCTACAGGGTCTATTCCATCTGCTGGCGTTTGAAGAAGAAGGACGGGCACTAGCACGCGAGGGTAAAGGCGGTGGTTATGTTGGCTGGGCCATTAGCAGCATTTTGACCACCGTGTTAGGCCAGTATCTCTCGATTATCGTGCTGACCATCGGTATGGCATACAGTTTGATGTTGGCTTTGCACATCCGCCGTCATCATATTCGTCAATCATTGGAATGGGTGGGGACACGTTCACAAGACCTTTCAACGCGGGTACGGCCTGCTATGCCACAGCGCCCTGTTGTCCAGACTAACGGAAAAATCACCACCCAAGAGATGATGATCGGGGCGTCAGTGGTAGCCCCTGCGGTTTCCACTATGGCTTATCCCACTCCTATGCAAGAAACGTATACACCGCCTGTAGCATTGCCACCCGAACCAACACCCATTACGCCACCAGCGAATGCCCCATCTGCGGGGGTAAAGGTCGAAGTGCCATATGGAAATTATGCACGGCCTGATGAGATGACACCTCTTCCCAAAGCAGAAGCGGTTGCCTCACCTGTACCTCTTACACCGCCGCCATTGCCACCCCAAGCACTGCCGGGAATACCAAATCCAGACCCAATGCCAAGTCGAGCCGAGCGGCCTGCCAGACCTACACGGCCAGAACCAACAGGTCGAAATGTGCCACCCCCAACGACACTACCACAGTCGCCAATGGCAGAGCCACCTGTTGTGCCGATGCCTATGTCGGAAGGGGAAAGACCCTCTATTGAAACAATGTCTCCTGTTGCTGACGAAGCGGTGACAGCGGTAAATCTAGAAAATGAGATTGAAGATATGCAAGACGACGAAAACGAGATGCTGCCCCGCCGCAACACGTTAGTGATTAATGGGCAAGTCGTAAATCTGCCCGTTAAAGAGAATGGGGAAGCCGTAAAGCCCCGCAGTTCAAATTCAAATCCCACCAACGGGAATGGGAACAACGGACGGCGCTATTTTACGGTAGATGGGTTCCAAGACCGCCGCATGGTGGGGGAACGGTTGGCGGAACTGCCACCATTGGAACTACTACATTACACCCACTTGCGACTACCCTCCGAGGATGAGGTCAATAACAACGCGCGTATCATCGAACATACGATGATGGAATTTGATATTGATGCGGATGTGATTGATGTGCGCGTTGGGCCAACCGTCACACAATATGCGGTGTCGCCGATCAAGGAAGTCATCAATGAGGCCGGGGAACGGGTAGTTATTCGCACCCGCGTCGGCAAAATCGCGGCCTTGCAAAATGACCTCGCATTGGCACTCTCGGCGCGGAGTGTGCGTATTGAAGCACCTGTACCCGGTCATTCATATG
Source organism: Chloroflexota bacterium (assembly GCA_024434115.1). GTDB lineage: Bacteria > Chloroflexota > Anaerolineae > Aggregatilineales > J027 > CFX10. The sequence continues at coordinate 42,639 of QMIT01000011.1, read as the reverse complement.
TTGGGATCGAAGTACCCAACCGTGAACCAAGTGTGGTGGATTTACGCTCGGTGTTGGAATCCGAAGCATCCTACAAAGAACGGCATAAACCCTTAGCTGTGCCGTTAGGTCGGGATGTGTCCGGTGATCCGATTATGGCCGACCTTGCATCCATGCCACATATGTTGATCGCAGGAACAACGGGATCGGGTAAATCGGTTTGTTTAACGGCGATGATTGCGTCATTGGTGGCAAACAATACCCCGGATCGGCTGCGGCTGATTATTCTTGATCCCAAGATGGTCGAGATGGTCCATTTTAATGGATTGCCCCATCTGCTTGGGCCAGTCGAAACCGATGGCGAACGCATCATCGGGGTGCTGCGCTGGTCAACCCGCGAAATGGATCGGCGCTATAAGCTGTTGGAACATGAAAACGCCCGTCACCTTGAGGCCTATAACAAGACAGTCGTCAAGAAAGGTAGACCGGAAGAACAACTGCCCTATATTGTGATCGTGATTGACGAAATCGGCGACCTGATGATGACGCGACCCGACGAAACCGAAAAAACGGTGACACGCCTTGCCCAAAAAGCACGCGCCGCCGGGATGCACCTTGTCATTGCCACCCAACGCCCCAGTGTGGATGTTATCACGGGGTTGATTAAAGCTAACTTCCCCGCCCGTATCTCGTTCGCGGTGGCGTCGGGGACGGATTCGCGGGTTATTTTGGATACGGTGGGCGCGGAATCACTGGTTGGCAAGGGCGACATGCTGTTCCTTGCACCGGACGCGGCAGGGCCAAAGCGTATTCAGGGGTGTTACGTTTCGGACGAAGAACTATATGAAATCGTCATGTACTGGAAGGCATGGCACACCGAACAGCAAGAGGTACAGGAGACGGAGGAGGAAACCGTGCCCCCATGGGAGCGCGGCATGACCCGACTGGAAACGCTGTCCGAACTCGACCCGATGCTGGAAGAGGCACTTAGCTTGGTGGTGCTGGATGGGGAAGCCTCTGCATCCTTGATCCAGCGACGTTTAGGAATTGGCTATCCGCGTGCCGCCCGACTGATGGATTCACTGCACGAATTGGGGATTATCGGTGAACCATTGGCAGGAGGCAGAAGCCGCCGTGTCTTGGTAAAATCTATTGACGAAGCACGCCGGATGGTGCGGAACAACCGCCGCAAGCCGCCGGGGAGTGAGTCGTAAAACACTGAACCGCATGGCAAAATCGCATATTTGAAACGACAGGGCAGGTGAATCATCTGCCCTTTGCCAACCCTTATTTATTACACAAGATTAGGCCGGGAAAATCTATGTTCCGACGGGATCGTAAAAAAAAGCAGGATAAATCCTCCAAAAAACAGACCGAGCAGACACAGATACCGACACCCAATGAACAGGGAAATCCACCCGAACGCTACGCCAAAGTTGCCGAGAAGATGGCAAAGCAGTTCGCCAAACCCCCTGTGACCGGCTCATTGAAAACCCCCGGCGTCATCCAACATGTTCAACAAATCCCCGGCGGGGCGATCATTCATGCTGCCAATGCCTCAATTTCAGTAATATTTTATCAACCGAATCTTGTGGAAATTCGGATGCGGCCTGATCGTCAATTCCCGCCTGTTTTTTCGTATGCGTTAAGTGAAACGTTTAAATTTACCCCCCAAGCCGCAACCGTTACCGAGGATACCGATACCGTCGTCATTGGGGCAGGCGGAATGGCCTGTGTCTTCACCCGCACGACCACCCAACTGCGGATTTATATGACCAATGGGCAAGAGGTCAGTGTGGAGAGTGGGTTTAGCTGGCTGGGTGAAAAAGTCACATGGCAACGCCAATTACCCGCCGATGAGGGCTGTTATGGATTGGGCCAGCGCGGGTGGGGGTTGAATCTGCGGGGTCGCAAATGGGCCTTATGGAATTTTGACCCAGTGGGTTATGGACGTGGCACCGACCCAGTTTACTACAGCATTCCGTTCTATATGGGTGTGCATCCCGAATATGCTATTGGTGTGTTGTGGGATAATCCGGCACGTGGCGCGGTTGATCTCGGTGCAGCGCGGGCTAATCAAATGACCTTTAGCGCGGATACAGGCGAGCTGCGATTGTATTTGATGGCCGACGAAAAACCCGATGCCGTCTTGAAACACTACCTAGAATTGACAGGCTTGCCGCCACTGCTGCCGCTGTGGGCCTTTGGTTATCAACAGTCACGGTGGGGATATGTGCCATCCAATAAATTCCGCGAACTCGCCAGAGAATTTCGTCAGCGGTTGATTCCCTGTGATGTGCTCCATTTCGATATTGATTATATGGATGGGCATCGCGTTTTTACCTATAACAAAGAGACCTTTGGCGATCTGCCAGCCCTGCTTTCCGAACTCGGTAAACAGGGATTTAAGGCTGTTTCGATTGTTGATCCGGCCATCAAGGTTGACCTTGATTATGAGACCTTCCGTGATGGGCAAGAACGCGGTATGTTCCACACCTATCCCGATGGCCGATTGTTTGTGGCACCGGTTTGGGCGGGTGATTCAGCCTTCCCCGATTTTACCAATCCGACAGTGCGCGAATGGTGGGCTGGACAGGTCGAAAATTTGCTCAAGGTCGGATTTGCGGGCCTGTGGAACGATATGAATGAGCCGACGGTGTTTTTGCCCCCCGGCCCCGGTATCGTGCCCGAATATATTCAGGCCAATTGGGAAGGGCAGGGAAATACCCATCTCGGCGGAGCGCATAATGTATATGGAATGCAGATGGCACGGGCCACACGGATGGGCCTTGAACGGGCCAGACCTGATAAACGCCAATTTGTCTTGACCCGCGCCGCTTATGCTGGAGCACAACGTTATACGGTTTCATGGACGGGGGATAATCGCTCGGAATGGGATCATCTGCGCCTCTCGATTAGTGTGGTACTGAATCTGGGCTTATCGGGGATGTTTTTCACCGGGCCGGATATTGGCGGGTTTATGGGCGATTGCGAACCCGAAATGTATGCCCGCTGGATTCAAGTTGCCAGCTTGCTGCCGTTCTGTCGGACACATACCTGTACAGGTACAGCAGATCAGGAGCCATGGAGCTTTGGGCCAGAAGTTGAAAAAATTGCGCGAAAATATATCGAACTGCGTTATCAATTGCTGCCCTACCTCTATTCGACGTATGTGCAAGGGGCACAAAATGGCGTGCCGATGATCCGCCCAACCTTTTGGGACGACCCCAGCGACACCCGCCTGTATAACCTAGATGATGCCTATATGGTCGGCGATGCCTTGCTGGTTGCACCGATATTAGAGCAAGGGGCGACCAAACGTGAACTCTATTTGCCGCGTGGGGTTTGGTATAACTTTTGGACACGTAAATTGATTGACGGGTCACGCACAATTGAACTAGAAGCGCCACTCGATCAAATGCCGATTTTTGTGCGGGCGGGGCGGGTTGTTCCGATGTGGCCCGTAACGCAGTATGTCGGTGAGAGACCGATTGACGAATTACAACTACTCGCCTTTGCCGGGATTGGCGAAACAACGCTGTATGAAGACGCTGGCGATGGCCTGAGTTATAAAAATGGCGATTATCGCTATTCCTATTTCAGTACCAAGTTTTTACCGGGTGGTCAGTTCGCGGTGGAGTGGCGACGCGCCGGGAAATATCAACCCGCCTATAAGAAAGTACGTTTGGAATTGGTTGGCATTTCTGGCGACCCCGAAATGGTGTATGTGGATGACCAAGCCGCCCCGCTGTGGTTTTTTGAGAACAGCATGGTCGAGGTATTGAGCAGTCCCTTTAGTCAAGTACGCATTGTTGGAAAATCGCCCGATACATCCGAGGCCGCCAAAACGGTGGCGCGTCGTCCGGGGCCAAGCGGTGACCAAACATCATAGGTAGCCGTGATCGCGGTACCAATGGTAAGTATCGGCGAAACTTTGGGTCATATCGTAATGCGGCTCACCCAATTCACGCCACGCCTTCGCGCAGTCAAAATAGATGTAGCGCTTGCTGAGGCGGAGTTGATTGCCTTCCGCGTTGCCGGGAATAGGGATATTCAACGCACGTCCGGCGTCTACCAACAGAGCAGCGACATCCACCAACGGCGGGGGGATAGGAATTTGGGGCGGCTGTACTCCCACAATTTCAGCGATGAGGTGAAGCATGGCCTTATGACTGAGATTGACCGCGCCGAGCAAATAACGCTCTCCCATGCGACCACGCTGGGCGGCTGCAAGATGGGCCTTTGCCACATCCCGCACATCAATCATGGTGACACCCCCTTGCATGGGCATGACCGGGACTTTTTTCTTGGCAACCTCAATTACCAAGCTACCCGAAATCAAATTGAGATCGCCCGGCCCGATGATGACGGCGGGATTTAAAATCACGCAGTCCAGACCCCGTTTAATGGCGCGATGCACTTCGGCTTCGGCGAGAAATTTGCTATGACCATAAGGGGTTAGGCGAGGATTGACATTAAAATAGGTGTGTTCGTCAGCGGGATACCCATCCTCTCGATGGCCCATCGCGGCGGCACTGCTGGTAAAAATGAAACGGCGCACCCCGGCTTTTTGGCTGGCTTCTAATAACAGGCGCGTACCGTCCACATTGACACGATAAATGGCTTCCTTGTCCTGCCGCCAGTAATCCGCAATCGCAGCGACATGAAAAACCCACTGGACACCTGCTAATGCCTGCTCCAAAAATTCAGGGTCCGCCATATCGCCAATAAAATGTTGTACTGACAGGTCGGCGATGGCGTCTAAACGGCTCGACTGGCGACGCAAAATCCGCACTTCATGTCCAGCAGCTAGGAGGGTTCGCGCGACCCATGAACCGACAAATCCTGTTGCACCCGTTACCAGTGCGATTGCCATTATGGTCTAGTCCTGTGGTTGCGGAGAATCGGATTCATCCGGCGGGAGGAATTGATGGGTTTCAGAATCATCCAATGCGGTAAAACGCATAAACGCCCGTTCCTGTGCGCTCATTTCAGCGGGATACTCGTTACGATCAGAGGCTTCCATAATGCGATAGCCCTCTTTGATGTAACTGCGTATGGTGTGCGGGCTGACCCCCATTTCGTCGGCGGCAAGGTCGGCGCTCATGCCTTCAACCACACAGAGTTGGATGGCTTGGCGGATACGATCCGTTAGTTCGGGATAGGGACGCTGCTTTGGCAAGACCAGTGCATTGACCACTGATTTATCGGCTTTGTTTTTGATGACTTTTTCGACGCTGGATGAGATCGCAAAAGAGACATTTTGTAGCCATGCAATGGTGCTGGCTATTTGGAGACCCACATCGTTGCGCACCAAATAGCCAACGGCTCGGCCTTCCATCGCAGCCAAAGCATAGTCGGTGCGTGGAAGGTGTTCTAAAACCACTACCTTTACATCAGGTATCTTGGCACAGATGCGAATAATAATGGATTTTAGCTCATCGGCGGTTTCAATATCTTCGGTATCCAAGAGCACAGTATCGGGCCATTCCGCATCGGCGCGACGGTCTAACCACTCAAAAATACCATTGACTGTTTGGGTCAATGCCACCACCCGCGTCCGCCTATCCCACGCTAGATAGCTGTTAATCGCGTGCAGACCATAAAAATCATGGTCACAGATCATCACCTTAAGATTGACGTGAAGTGTCATCTCTCCCCCCTGACAACATCCTTTTGGTTCATTCTCATTCCCCCGTTAATGGAACTGCGGGTAGGAAGTCGCTGGTATCTATAGGCGTTCCCCCGCCCCCAATATCAGCCACATCATCCCCACCTAATGGCATCGTCCTTTCAATTTCTTCCGGTGTTTGCCCACTTTCCAAACGTTCGACGACTTCATCAAACTCAGTGCCCATATCCTCGTCTAATTGACTGCCGAAATGACGCATGACCCGGCCTAGCGTTTGGGGATCAGCATTTTCCAGTTCAGCAAGTGCGTCCAAATCCCCCGATTCGATACGATCTAATTGGACAGAATTGGAACGCGCAATAGCAACACGACGGATGATGCGGGTCACATTGGTGCTGCCTGTATAGGGGCTACGTGGCACAGCCCCATCAAAATCGGCATAGGTTTTATAGCTGATTTCAAAATGTCGGCCAGTCTCATTGCAGCGATATTCGTAGGTGGGCATTGGATTTTAAGTCCGCGATTCAGTATGTTTACCATACTCAAGTATACTGCTAGTATGGCAGGTCGCTAGTCTGGAATGGTGATGACTTTCCCCTCGGCGGCACGAATCAGACGATCCCAAATCGCCAGACCCAAGCCCTCCTGCACAAAACTTTTCACCAGAATGACATCCACCCCCAGAAAATCGAGGGTACGCATCCCGGCAAACAAATTTCGGGCAATCATTTCGAGGTCAGTACAGGGGCCAAGTTCCGCTAATTGGATGGGCAGGCGGGCAAAATGGGGACGATCTTCTTCTGAGGTCAAAACACCCACTGACTTACCCTCCACAACCAAACGCTGAACAGTTTCCTGCATATGGGCCACAACTTTGGCGTCGTCCGGGCCAGTAAAAAGCATCAATTCGGCGTTGGGGGAGTAATGTTTTAGCAGCATTCCCGGTGAGGTCATCCCCTGTTTGCTTTCTTCTGTCCCTACAAAACGCTGCTTGATCTGTAGATTGGGAATCATAACCCGCAGTGGTTCAATCAATGCACCACCCGGACGCAGAATCGTGGGGGTGGCCTGTGTCAAGTCGAGTACAGTTGATTCGACACCGATGGAAGTCGCGCCGCCATCCAAGACTAAATCCACGCAGCCTTCCAAATCTTCCAACACGTGTTGGGCGGTGGTGGGGCTGGGGCGAGAAAAACGATTGGCACTGGGGGCGGCAATTGGCACATCCGCCGCTTTCAACAGGGCAAGAGCGACGGGGTGACTCGGTACACGCACGGCAACGGTGTCTAAGCCAGCAGTGACAATGGATGGCACACGGGGTTGGCGTTTTAACACAAGCGTCAATGGCCCCGGCCAAAAGGCCTGAGCGAGTTGTAACGCCAGTTGAGGAATATCCTTTGCTACCAATTCTAGTTGGTGCCGGGATGAAAGGTGCAAGATGATGGGGTCGGAGGTGGGACGAGCTTTGGCGGTAAAAATATGCTCGACTGCCACCGCATCAAAGCCATTCGCGCCAAGTCCATAGACGGTCTCGGTCGGGAAGGCAACCAAACCACCCGCTCGGATACGTTCGGCGGCTTGTTTAATCAGATATGCTTCAGGATGCTGGGCATTTAAGTGAAGAACTTGTGTTTCGGCGGAATAGGTCATGGGCGTTTAAGCATCCTCTCGTTTGATGCGAGGGTGGTAGTAGCGGCGGCCTTTCAATTTGTCCGGCAGCAAATCCGCATCGGTATAGGCTTCATACCCCTTGCCATAGCCGAGGTCTTTCATCAGGCCAGTGGGGGCGTTGCGTAAATTCAGTGGAATCGGTTGGTTGCCCAAGCGCTGCACGTCATCGAGGGCTGCAAAATAGGCTTCGTAAGCACTGCGGTCTTTTTTCGCCGAGGCCAGATACACCACCCCATGTGCAAGATTGATGGCACATTCGGGGTAGCCTATCGTTTCGACAGCGCGGAACACTTCGTTGGCGACCACTAGGGCCGTCGGTTGGGCCATGCCAATATCTTCAGACGCGAAGATGACCATACGGCGGGCAATAAATTTCGGGTCTTCGCCTGCATCCACCATACGAGCTAAATAATAAAGGGCGGCATCTACATTGCTGGCACGCATACTTTTGATAAAGGCACTGATGGTGTTGTAATGCTCCTCGCCTTTTTTATCAAATCGTAAATGAGCCGATTGCAGGGTGCGTTTGAGCGTATCTACGGTGACTTCGTGATAGAGATCGGCAGTGTTTTCTAACAGGGTAATGCCTTGTCGCGCATCCCCATTTGCCATGCTGACCAGCCACTCCCGTGCTTCCTCATCGAGATCAACCGGCGTATCGGGTGCATCCAAATTATATTGTTCGACGGCCCGCTGAAGGATGGCGTGCATTTCTTCGGGGGTCAGTTCACGCAGGGTGAAGATACGACAGCGGGAAAGCAAAGGGGCAATGACCTCAAAACTTGGATTCTCGGTGGTTGCGCCAATCAGGGTAATCGTGCCAGTTTCGACAGAGGGCAGCAAAAAATCCTGTTGGGCTTTGTTGAACCGATGAATTTCGTCTAAGAACAAGACAGTGGGTTGATCGTTCTGTGCGGCTGTTTCAACAACCTCGCGCACATCGGCTTTTCCCGCCGAGACTGCCGAAAGTTCTGAAAAATCCGCCCCAATTTCAGTCGCATAAATCCGCGCCAAAGTCGTTTTGCCGACGCCGGGTGGCCCCCAAAAGATCATGGAGAACAGATGGCGGGTTTCGATGGCGACACGCAGGGGTTTGCCAGCACCGACGAGATGCGATTGACCCATATATTCATCAAGGGTACGCGGGCGAATACGGGCGGCAAGGGGTTCTTGTTTGATTTGAGACATGAAAATAATGCCTGTCTCTACCTATAGTCGGTTTAGAGGGGATTATTATAGAGGTTCAAAGCACTAAGATATAGAGTGTTTGTGCGACTTACCAACGCACTAGGAGACCTTCCATTGTGAGGCCGGGGCCAAAGGCTAAGAGCACGCCATAATCGCCGGGGGAGGGCTGGCTGCACCGTTGAATGTGGTCAAGGACAAACAGGATAGTGGCGGAGGACATATTGCCATATTGATAGAGTACCTCATGCGAACAAGCCACCTGCTCATCAGAAAGGCCGAGTTTGGCCTGCACATAGTCTACAATTTTGGTGCTGCCGGGATGAATCCCCCAAAATCGGACTTGATGCCGAGTGAGGTTTTGTTGCGCCAAAAGTTTGTCCACAAAGCCATCAATTTGCGCTGCCAATAAATCGGGGACATAGCTGGAAAGATACATCTGAAAGCCATGATCGGTGACATTAAATGACATATGCTTCAAGGTTTTATAGTCGCAGTGAGTGGCCGAGCAGACAAGACGTGGGCCATTCACCGTGCGACCCTCACCAGCGTCATCGCCAATCAACACCATCGCTGCCCCATCCGAAAATAATGCGGACGAGACCACATTTTCGGCGGTGTCTTCTAATTGAAGATGCAACGAACACAACTCGATTGCCAGTACGAGAGCACGCCGACCTGCACGGGATAGAACTGCTTCGGTAGCGCGTAACAGACCGGGAAACGCCCCATAACAGCCCATGCCCAAAACACAAGTGCGGCGCAGGTCGGGACGCATCCCCAATCGTCCCGCCAATAACAAATCAAGGCCGGGGATGTTAAAACCTGTGCAAGAGACCACAATGAAATCGTCAATATCATCGGGCGTATAACCTGCTTGGGCCAATCCACAGCGAATAATGCTTTCACCAAGCGGAACCGCCTCCGCCATATAGAGATCATTGCGCGTTTGGGTAGAGCGTTCATTGGCAAAATAGCCCTGTTGGACGATGCTGTGCCGAAATCCTACCCCGGCCCGATCAAAAATTACCTGCATGGCTCTGGCGCGGCGCGGGTCTAACATGCCCAGTTTACGACCAAGTAGATCAACAAATTCACCAAAAATTTCTTGTTGGCTGTGTCGGGCAGCCGGAACGCCCGTCGCAAGGGAGAGGATGGCTGGTGAGGATAAAGGCGTATTCATGGTGAAACCCTCTTTTGTCTAAGGACGTGGCTGTCGCGGGTGTATCGCACAAGCAGTTCACCCATAACGGGGAATTTATTTAGAAGATGCAGACCGGGGGTGAGTAGAGAGGGGCGCAGCATGATGGATTGCAAGGCACGTGCCAAGCGCATTTGGTTGGCAAAATGCTGTCGCCATTCCCGTGCATAGTCTTTTAATAAGGATTTTGCCAAAGTAGGCTGCCGGAGCATTTTATCCACATAAGTTGCGGCTAACATTCCGCCATGTAGTGCCATCACCATGCCGTCGCCAGCAAGTGGAGTAATTAACCCAGCAGCATCCCCGGCCATCAATATATCGTTTTCGACCAAGCGCTTACGAATGAATGGCACTTGGCTGATGCTCAACCAGCGATCATGTACCGGCGTGGCTTGGGATAACCATCGCCCAAGCGGTGGATTTTGTTGGCACATCCAATCCATAAATAATTCAATCGTCCCACCCGCCTGACGAAAAATCTCTTGGCGCACCAATAAACAGACGTTGGCAAGTCCGCCCTCCACCTCCGACATGCCGCAATAGCCACCGGGGAAGACAAATAAACGCACTTGGTCGCCGAGGGATGGGCTGTGAAAGTGATTTTTTAAACCCATGAACGGTTGCGGCTTATCGAGAAAACTCCGATTTAAGGCGCGGTCCAAATTGCTGCGTTTGCCATGTGCGGCAATAACCGTCCTTGCTTGAAAGGTGGATGGATGGGAAGCAGATCGAATTTCGAGGTAAAATTTTTTGGATAGGCTGCCTGAAACATTGGTTATGGTGGAATTTTCATATACCGCAACGCCATGCTGACAGGCATGGTCTACAAGTAGTTTATCTAGCGTATAGCGACTGAGACCCCATGCTTCACCGGGCAGTTGGTTTGTCCATGTGGTCCCATTTGGGGCGGTAATTTGTACTGTCCGAATAGAGATTGGGCAAAGCGCTTGTATTCGGGAAGTGATACCCAGTTGGTTAAACAAGTGGATGCACTCCGGCGAAAGAAACTCACCGCAGACTTTGTGATGAGGATAACATTTGGCCTCAAATAAGCCGACATGATAACCTGCCTCAGCAAGCACCAATGCAGCACTCGATCCCGCCAATCCACCACCGACTATCGCAACATCAAAGAAGTTCGCGCTCATGGTTTTTCGGCGACCAATGTCATACGCCACGGCCAACTGGGATACACAGAAATAGAGGCATTCGGAAGATTGGCGGTTTGGGCTAGAGACAGTAACTCGGCAGGGGTATAAGCACGCCGGATGGAAACTGCCCCGTCATATCGTGTGAGATAACTGCGGGCAAAAATGGGCTGGATTATTTTGAAGGCCACGAGGGGCAGCCAACCTCGGGTTAAATCCGTCATGATGAGGCCCTTGCGTGCTATACGGAAAGTTGAACGCAAAAAGGCAAGCACCTGTTCAGGGCTGAAGTGATGCAAAAACAGGGAAGAAATCACATAATCTACACTGTTTGGTGCGAACGGGAGGAAATGGGCGTCCGCTTGAATCAGCGAAATCTGGGAGGGAGGGGTCGTGGTAAGGTGATCTTGAGCAACTTTCAAATTTCGAGCAGAAAAATCGAGAGCTAAAATTTCCAATTCAAGGCCGTGTCGCTTGGCCCATTGCTCAACTCTTAAAGGAATTTGGGCTGAACCCGTGCCAATATCAAGACAGAAGAGGTTGTGAGTAGAATTTCGCAAACGAGGATAGAGATGGCGTTCCAGAGAAGATAGCCCGCCGAGATGCACATTGATACGCCATAAATCCGCCAAGTTTTGCCGGACATCTGCCTGTGAGCCGATGCCACTATCCAACAGTTCTGGTTGATCTCTCCGTGATGGCACCAACCATTTGGATTGGCCGATTTGTTGGGGGGTGTGGTGCATTTTGGCTACTTTGTTTAACATCGTTGATGTTCCATCCTAACCCTACCCAATGTTTATGGTAGCGGATTTGTGGAAAGATCGCTTCTTTCCGGGGTTGTTTCTCATGAAATGCTCAGATGAAATGACGAGCAGACAGTCGCTCAATCCACAATTGACATGTGAAATAACCTGCGGCATAATAATTTTTAGGAAATGTAATTGTGCCTGTAGCTCAGTGGATAGAGCGATTGTCTACGGAACAATAGGCCGGGAGTTCGAATCTCTCCAGGCACACCATTCTTAACCCCATTTGGTCTACTTTCAGACCTAATTCACAGAACTCACTCTGGTGAGTTTATTCATTTTTTAAGGTGCTTTTCTGTTTATTGATCAACCACACCAATAAACAGGCTTCAAAACTGAAAACCCGCTCTACCTGTTGATGCTATGCCGCGTTGGGGGTGGAGCGGGTTTCGTTTTCAGGGTCGCCGGACTCGCTTTTAGAATTGTCAATATAGAGCAAATCCCCAATAGTGCAATTGAAATACTTGCACAGAAGAATAATCGTGTTGGATCTCATTTGAGCCAACGGTCTATCATAAGCCCACTTACTCAACGTGGCTTCTTCGACTCCAATGGCCTCAGCTACTTCCTTTTGGGTAATTTTCCGGCCCGCTCGACGACTTTGCTCGTTTAACAGTTCGGTGAATCTACTTCTAATCACCCTGTTATCCTTTCGGTATTCCTGACATGATTGTAGTGTACGCCAATCGGTTGCTGTTGTCAATAATTGACCGGAATTTACCAAAACATACTGCTAGGGTATATGCTAAGAATGTCTACTTTACAATTACAAGGATACTCTTAGGTCAAAGAAAAAACCTACTTGAGCAAGGACTTTGATTCGACGGAAGCAGTATGATGCCGCTCGTGTCATCCTTGACGCTATGACGAGTGACCCAATGGCGCAACAATGGTTAGCCTAGCCAGACCAGCTCGCTCTTCGTAGACCGCCACCACTCCTGAAAACCGAGAAGCACCCGTCAAGCGGTGGTATCGCCAATCGAGTCATAGCAGTCGTCGCAGCAATTATTATGCCCGTGATCAGACAGTATGCCGTCTTTTGACTTTCCTGCCTGTTGAAAAAGTCAGGATGGTAAGCCCACTACCGGTAGGTGCTTTGGTCAAACTCAGGCAAGCCTTATGATTTTGGCATCTATATCCTCTGTAATTATAATAATAGCATTCATACTCAGTCAGCATAGACGCCATATCTTGCCGATAGGGCATTTTTCGGCACGTCCAAAATCCTCCAACCAAAAGGCTCACCTGATGCCCTTTTCGAGTTCATTCTATTCTTTGACTATGGCGAAATCGGACTGTACACATGGGTTTTTATCTACTCTTCGCGGAAACTGGCACTTCATTAGGTGACGTTGTCTGGCTTTATCCACAGGGAGACTACAAATGCACCACATTTTTATGAGCTATAGCAGAAAAGATATTGAGTTTACTCGGCAATTAAAGGAAAGACTCCAAGCTGAAGGGTTTGAGGTTTGGATGGACGAGAACGATATTGAAGTCGGCGCCAGTTTTTTCCATGAAATTGAAGAGGGTATTGATACTTGTGCGGCATTTATGGTCGTGATGTCTCCACGGTCCAACGCATCGGATGCTGTGAAACTGGAGATTCATCACGCTAAGAAAAGACAAAAACCAATATTCCCTGTTTTATTAGAGGGAGAAGAATTTTTTGAGTTGGCTACTTTGCATTACGCTGATATGCGAGCAGGGCGAACGACGGTGTTGCCTCGATCACTCGTGAATCGGATTGAGGCGGTTGTCCTCAAAGGAGTGTCGGTAAATGACTTACTGGCCCTATTATGTGATCGAAATATACCTCCGCGTGAACGCGCAAAGGCTGGTCAGAGACTGGCTGACTTGGGCGACCCACGCTCTGGTGTTGGATTGAGTCCTAATCGCTTACCAGATATTGATTGGGTGGAAATCCCCGGCGGCGAATTTCTCTATCAAGATAACAAACAATCCTCACTGCCGACCTTTCATATATCGCGTTATCCGATTACCTATGCTCAATTCCAACCGTTTTTGGATGCCGATGACGGGTTTGATAACGATATGTGGTGGAGTGGGATGGGGGTTCATAAGTTGACGATGACGGATCAGATTTTCAAATTTGCCAATCATCCACGAGACAGTGTCAACTGGCATCAAGCGATGGCATTTTGCTATTGGCTAACTGCAAAGTTAGGCTATGTTGTTCGCTTGCCATCCGATCAGGAATGGGAAAAAGCCGCACGTGGCACCGACGGACGTTTTTATCCATGGGGCGACGAATACGTATTTGGTTATGCTAATGTCGATGAGACTATCGGGGATGAGGATGGAGATGAAGTTGGACCTTACTTTGTGCAAAGCACTACACCTGTTGGGATGTATTCGTGGGCCGCTTCGCCATATGGCGTGCAAGATATGAGTGGCAATGTATGGGAATGGTGTACCTCAGAAGCTTATACTGATTCAGGTCCTGATTCCAAGCGGCTTTTGCGCGGTGGCGCTTGGGACTATCGGTATAGTTGGACAAGAGCGACGGCACAGTATCCGCGTGGAGCGAGCCTAAGAAACCATAATATCGGTTTCAGGGTTGTATGTGCTACCCCTGATCTGTCATCCTAGCCAATGAACCGTAAACATCGTCCGCTTTTTGCCTGCTTCGACTTTTTCAACAGGCTGTTTCGTCTTGCGGCACGAGAATTGGCGGAAACCTTTTGTAGGTTGAGATCTTTTTCGATAAGGCCTGATCCACGTATGGCTGATGCCTCCCCAATTTGGGGCGGTGACGTCCCTAAAGCTCGGCTAATTACAGCTACAACATCCTACCTTGCTACAGGTACAGCCGACGTAAATGTTGGTATGTCCGTTCAATTTTGCCCAATCGTTTATCAAAAGCGGAAAAACTTTGATGGGTGAATTAACCACCAATTTTTAGGGGATCGCATGAAAGCGCCTCAAATCACTTGACTTAAGAATTGGTCTGTTCTATAATTTATTGTATAGCAAACGAATAACCCCCGTAACTGTCGCTCAACAAGCCGGGGGTAATCGCCCAAAAATATGGATGAGGCACAGACCTCTAAGGAGAATTGTATCATGTTTGACCCAACACTCGAAACCCCCGTAGTACCCGCCCCCATTGACACCGTTTTTGAAGTCATCAGCGAAGACGCGATTCAAGACCAATATCTGGCTTGGCGCAACCAGCCCTTTGGTTTCTTGATGAATATGCTTGGCAGCAGCCACAGTGAAGTCGAAATCGAAGCGGCCCGCCTGCTTATTTTGGAGAAGGATTGGCAGGTCAAATACAGCGACTTCTACGAAGAAGCCTACGCCTATGTGCAAGACCGCAAAGGCACATGGACACGTCTGTTCAAAGAAGACCTCCGCTCCGAAATCTGGGGATTGATTGGTCACGACGAACCCGCCGTTACCAACCTGTTCAAGAGCCTCATAGATCAACTCGACGAAGCCACCGCCGGAGCTTATGAGCGCGAAGACCGCGCTTACCCCGCCCGTTCCGCTGGCCGTTTTACCAAAGCCAGCTAGGAGGCATTCCCACACGCCCGACCCTCGCCTAGTGCGGGGGTCGGCAGGGAAACCCAACCATGACACTCACAACTACTCCTATCCCCACCAAGACCGATGCCGAACTGCTGGCCCTGCTCAGTGCGATGACTGTGCCCCAGCAGAACCTGATCCGCCAAGGCTATGATGCCTATGTCAACCGCCGTCTGTGTTTCTGGGCGAAATGGCCTGCCAGCAAAACAGATGCCCAGTCCCTGATCCCGGAGTACCTGACGGAAATCGCCCCCGGTCAATTCCAACTGACCGACCTCGGCGTGAATCTGTACCGGGCATGGTTGCATCAACCGCTGGCCCGCCCCGACGCGGATAAACAACCACAGAGTTATCATGGCACGCGCCACAGCCGCAATCGCAATGTACGCGACCTATGGGAACAGAAAGTGCCCTCAAGCGGCCTACCCGCTGCCACACCCGAATCCAGCAAGGACAGTGAGCTACTCACAAAACCTGCCGAGGGCGTCGAGACTCCTGCTACTGCCACCCGTGCCAACGAGCCAGCCGTTAAACCCGCCGAGAGAGCGGAAAATTTCCAACCCCTTGCCCTACCCACACCGCCGCCGCCACCCACCCCACCCACACCACCCGCCGTCATCCAACTTGACCTAAGTGCCTTCATGCAACCCCTGCTGGCGGAAATCGCAGCACTCAAGGCCCAACTCGCTGCCACCGCTACGCCAGCGCCTCAGCCGCGGCCCGTCGCTCGTCGCAAGTCGCGTGCCGCCATGCCCATGACGGTTTTGGTCTAGGGGGTGGATGATGGACGATCTCTTTCTCCAAACTCTGCTCGCCGCCTATGAAGACGACAAACGCGCTTTGCTGCTGCGCATCGCCGACGCTGCCGAGGCCGGTCAGTTGGTCTATCTCCCCCAGACGGCACTGGAAGTGGTCTACGTGCTGCAACTCGAACGCGCTGGGTATCTGACGGCAGTGCCGCTGGAAGTCCATCCGGAATATCCCGACATGGCGGTACGCATCGGGGCCACACTTACCGAGAAGGGCCACCAATACGTCACCCAACTGCGCGGCGAACGATGAAACACCGACGCAGCATCCAATGGTCACCTGCCTACAAGGTCGGCAAAAGCATCGCCTTCGCCACGGCCTGCCAGAAGGGGCACACGGGATTCATGCCCTCGACCACTGACCGCCTCGATTGGAGTCACGACTGGACGGCATTTATGGCAGGCTGGCGCGAGGGGTTACGCGAATTTTCAAAGGTCTAAGTCTATCACTTTAGAACACACAAGCTAAAATCTCAACCGGGGGACGCGCATCCGAAAAAACGCGCAGGCAACCATGAACATGCAAATAGGGCAACGCAAACTCATGCACCATCCCAAGCTGCCCGTGACGGTGGTGCGGATTGAGGACGTAACCGAGGAGGGTGATATCAAGGTGAGTTGGCCCAAAGGCCGCCACCAACTCGGGCGCTGGGTGACACTAGTTGAACCCACCTGCCTATCCCCCATTATCCAAAAACCTCCACGCCCATGCCCGGAGCAGGACAACCCCTACGACTACATGCCCGTGTGGTCAGATATTCCGGCGCTGTACAGCAATGAGGGTGTGCCGCTGGCCGAGCAGGTGGTGCATATCAAGTTGTTCGCGCCCTCAATGACGTGGTATTTGACCGAATTTTCGGAGGTCGCGCCCGACGGCTACCCATGGCTGGCTTTTGGTTATGTGCGCAATGAAGCCGAGCCGGACTACAGCGAATGGGGCTACGTCTCGATAGACGAGTTACGTGATTTGCATTGCCCGCCCTTGGGACTGCCGATTGAGCGTGACCTGTATTGGGAACCCAAGCCGTTTGGGGCAATTCGTTTCTAAGGTCACCTACACAATCGAACTAACCTTAACTAGCAAGCGGGGGACGCGCATCCGAACACACGCGCAGGAGCAAACCATGACATTCAAGATCGGTGATTGGGTGGTTTACAAAGAGAATTGGCCGCAGTATCGGGCCAACCGAATCGGGGTGGTGCGTGAAGTGATTGGGTCACCCCACTGGCCGCATGACGATGTGTATCTGCGGGTGGAGTACGTTGACCCGGCGCTGGGAAACAGCGGAATCGAACAAGCCGATGCCTTTCGGTTGCACTTAGGGGAGGGGGATATTTCCCCATGGGACACTGAGAATATTCTGGATGTACCCTACGGCGATGAATACAACCGCGCGGTGGCGTTTTATTGGGAACGTCGCTTGGCTGAACTCTGCCAGAACTGGAAAAACGACCCGTGCTGGGATTTGGAAAGGACACCCGGCTTTGAATGGGCACACAAACGGCTACTCGACTTTCGGTGCGAAGTCGAGGCTGATTGGGAAGCCGAACGACTAAGTGAATTGGCGGCACTCGCCAATCGCTTAGGTGCACCGGGCAATCTCAAACTCGCCGCGCAGGTACAACGCTTGGAACACGAGATTGATCGCCTGCGTGATGAGGTGCGACGGCTGCAACAACCCTAAGTCTATCTGACTGCCATTGAAGGTGGTGTCCAACGTACATCACCTTTTCATTTCGGCACAACCCCCGGAGTTTAGGGGCCAACCGACCTTGGACGTGGGGGGAACAGAGCTATCATGAAGATGTATTGAGTAATCCTATAAACCAAAGGACTAGACAAATGACCACGCACGATTCTCCAACTCAACCCACTGTCGGCACGCCGGTACGCTTCGCCGCCGATTTCCGCATCTACACCGGCACCATCGAAAGTTGTACCCCTGAGGGGCACGTGACTATCCTCACTGATACAGGCAAACACTTCAGCATGACCCTCGACCAATTGACCCTCCGCAGCAAACAAGCCGAGCGCATCGCCACCCCCACGCCCCTCCCGATTGGGACACGGGTCAAGGTGAGTGGAGTAGATGTCCCGGCAACGATTGTGGGTTACCACCACGAGAACTACCAGATCAGCTACGACGACCTGCCCTGCGATGATCGGGGAGAACCCTTTACCGTCGCCTTTCGCGGGGTCACCTGCTTGGAACAGGACGCCGCATCCGCCGAACAGCGTGAACTAGAAGTCCTCCGTCGCCAAATGGCGGAAGTGGTGAGTGAACAGACGGCCCTGCGACAAGCGGTCAAGGGGGTGCTGAGTCAGTTGACCAGTGGCTTGCCCGTTGATGAACGTGCACTGGTGGCGGTGTTAAACGCGGCACTCGCCGAGACAGAATCTAGATAACACAGTGGGGCGGGTGGCCGCCCCTTTTTATACCCACAACCCCCGGAGTTTAGGGGTCAGCAAGCCTTGGACGTGGGAGGAACAGAGCTATCATGTGGATGTATTGAGTAATCCTATAAAACAAAGGACTAGACAAATGAACGGCAAAAACAAGCCTTTCCCAATCGGTACACAGGTACGCTTTCAGGCGGACTTTCGCACATGGGAAGGGAAGATCAAAACCTACACCCCAAATGGTCGCGCGGTGATCGACGCTGGGACAGGGCGGGATTTTGTGGTGGATGACGATCAGTTGGTTCTGCTGCGCCAGCCTTCGGCCATCACACCCGCCGACAAGGGCATTCTCGCCGCCAAACAGGACGCGGTGCCGCTAGAGATTAACGAGGACGTGGTGGTGCATGTGGAGAACATGCCTGCGAAAGTGGCGATGGTTTCCTCAGACGGCCAGACCGTACGGGTCACCTTTGAGGACGGCCACGAATCCATTGAAGTGCCCGCCGCCAATGTCACCCGCCGCTCCAAGAGCCGCTTCCAGTATGGTGACGCGGTGCAGGTGGTGGCAGTGGGGATTCCCGCCAGAGTGGTGGGGATTCCCGATGAACATACACTGGAAGTGGTCTACGATGACCTCTACGGGATTTTCAAAGTCCCCGCCCAATACACTCAGTTGGTGGAGTACGAAACGACCAGCGCCAGCCACCCGTTCAAGGTGGGCACACGGGTGAAAGTAGGATCGGTGGATGTGCCCGCGACGATTGTGGGCTACAACGGCAACGACTACCGCGTGAGTTATGACGACATGCCCACCGATGACAATGGGTATCCCTTCACGGTACCCGCCCGCGGGGTATCCCTGTTGGAAGACGACACGGCGATGGATGCCCTGCTCAAAGTCCTGAGTCAACGTGACGCCCAAATCCGCGAGATGGAACGCCAAATCGCTGAGGCCGCCCAACAACTCAACGTGCAAAAGTACGCCCTACGACAGATTACGACCTACCACGGTAGCCGCTACACCGATGACGCGGACGTGATGCGCGAAATAGCCGAGGCCGCACTCGACGGCGAAAATATCACCCCACGCCGATAAAACCACTCCAATAAAAAACCGGGGCAATGAACCCCGGTTTCCATTTCTATCCTGTCCAAATCACCCGATTGGAGGCGGGTCGCCGACCCCTTGCTTTAAGGCTTCCATCAACTTCGGTGTGTTCGGTTGGCCGTCGGTGACTTTATCCACCATGCGTATGGTTGCTGCATATTTCAGTCCCAAAAGACGCCTCAAAATCTCCTAAAGAGCGTCATCTTGGTTGTATTCCCAAGAAATCCATTTATGGTTGAGAAGACTGGGTTAGGTTTTCAAATAGATCGCGGGTAGACGGCAAGGGGCTGGCTCCGATTTCCTGCTGAAGCAGATCGCACATAATCCCATATTGTTTGATCACCCCCTGCCGATCACCCAACTGGTGTAGGATGCGCATGACTTCACAGTGGGCTTCTTCCCACAACGGACTAAATTGAACTACACGCTTGTGAAGAGTGACAGCCTGCTCCAAGTCGCCACATTGGGTATACAGCCTGCCTAGCCGATACATGGCCTGCAAGTGACTTTCACTTAGGCGTTGCCGTTCAATTAATAACCAACTATAATATAGATTGTTAAGATATTCGCCTTTGTACAGATCAAGTGCAGCCTGATAGTTCTTTATCGCCTCTTTACCATCGGACTCTTGTGCCTTTTTGATGTATTGATCAAATAACTCAACATCGATCTCGAAACGCGATAGATCCAGCCGATAGTCGCCCATCTCGGCTATAATGAGCCGCGTGGTGGATTCGCCTACATTAAGTGCTTGGCGCAAGCGATAAAGGGCCGTATGAAAAGCGGTTTTGCTTTGCCGCTCGTTCGAAGGCCACAACGCGTCTAGGGCTTTGTCAAGCGGGATATGTTCATACCGAAATGTGACAAAGTAGGCCAATAGGTCACGCGCCTTCGTCGACCCCCACATTTTGGGTTGAATCTCCGCCTCGTCGTGAAAGACTCGGAACGATCCGAAAGTCTGCACTTGGATGGGCTGTCGTCCGGTGGGCACCACGGTTATCTGAGAGACTCTAGAACGCAACACTTGTAATACTTGTCGCAGAAAGGGGTTGCCCGGGATGATCTGCTCTAGGGCTTGGCAAACGACAACTGCCCGCTGCTTTTGGTCAACATACAATTCCCATAGCCGCGACGATTCAAGTAGATGCAGTGATTTCTGGGCAAGTTCTAGGCCGCGTTCTTGATTGCCTTCTGAGAGTAGAATATAGGCCAAACCAAAATTAGCCATTGCCAGTGGGATGCGATACTGTCGTGCTTCGCCGATCTCAATAAGGGATTCGAAAATCTGTTTCGCGCGGATAACCTCGCGTTTCTCAAGGTGTATGTCGGCCAGAACGCTACGGCATACATAGATTTCATACACCATCGCCCGATTTTCGTGCGGCCACAGCGCAGTTTCGGCGATCTGCTGGGCTTCATCTATGCGGCCCTGTGCGACAAGATTATAGGCTAAATAACTACCTGCCATCACTTGGGTATAGCTGGCGGCCTGCAATTGGGATGCGAGGTCAATGGCTTGGTGTAGGCAGCTTTCCGCTTGACCTAGCTGTCCCACCCGTGTCAGGACATTCCCTAGTACCGTCAGCGCATTCGATAGCAATTCCTGTGCGTGCAGACGTTGGCAAATATCCAGCGCACGTTGACCAAACTTGAGTGCCCCATCGTATTCATGCCGATAGAGATAGAGTGTAGCAAGCAGCAGCATTAAATCGGCAGCAAGTGGCGACTCAAGTTCCGGCAAACGACGCAGAGCTTCTTCAGCATGTAAAATTGCCTCGCTGACGTTGCCATACCACCAGCAGATTTGGCCCAGCGACCGAAGTAGCTGGGCTTGCTGGGATGGTTCGACCGAATCCTCAGCGTGCCTCATCGCCTCAATTGCGTGCAGGGCGATCGCATATCCCTGTTCCATACCATTTAGAAATCCTTCGCACTTGGCCTGCTCCATCAATGCAAAAGCGCGAACCGCTGGGCCAGCCGATGGACTGCGCTCAACTGCTTGGGTCGCCCTCTGTTGGGCCTCCATATAGTCTCCACGCGAACGGGCAAGACTGGCAAGTTCAGTCATAGCAAGCGTGGCGATATCCACTGCATCCAAGTCACTGGCACTCTGGTAAGCCTGTTTGAGATGGACAACCGCCTCGCCCAGCAAGCCACGCTGACGTAAGCTTTGTCCCAGATACAAGGCAAGTTCAGGCTGGTGCAGCAATTCTGCTGGCCCTAGTTGGCTCAGATAGTGGCTTAAAATGTCAGCGCGGCCCGATTCCAAATACTTCGGTGCAAACCGTAAAATCGCCTGTGCAGCTTTGGATTGTTCGCCTGCCCGCAAAAAATAGTGCGCCGCCATTTCATAGTCGGCAACCACAAGAAAATACTCACCCGTCTGGTGGCATAACCGATAGAGCGTCTGGGGGGATTGGCGAGCCAGTTTGTCCTGCAAGAATTCCTGAAATAGATGGTGATAGCGATACCACCGTTGCTGATCGTCTAGCGCAATTAGGAACAGGTTTTCACGCTGCAAGGTTTCCAGATGTGTTTGGGCGTTGTTGATGCCTAAAGCCGTCTCACATAAACTGGCATCCATTTGAGTGAGAATCGCAGAATACAGCAGGAATTCTTGTAGCGCGGGTGGTTGGTGGTCAAACACTTCGTCCATCAGATAGTGGAAAATATAAGGATGTGCCCCCGACAGATTGTTAATCAATCCCTCCGCCTCTAGCAGTGGCTTTTCGGCCACCAGTGTCGCTGCTAATTGCAAACCTGCTCCCCATCCTTCCGATTTGACCGAAAGCCTTTCGCTGAGGGCATGAGGTAGTTGCGGCAGCACCTGATTCAGCCACATCTCGGATTCTTGATGGCTAAAGCGCAGATGTTCAAGGCGCAATTCGGCCAGTTGACCCCGAGCACGCCAACGTGAAAGTGGAAGCGGCGGTGTGGTACGGGTCGAAAGAATCGCGCTCATGTTGGGTGGGCGGCGCTCTAGAAAAACAGCGGCTAACTCATGAACGACAGGATTACTCACAAAGTGATAATCATCCAGTACCAGTGTCCACTCAAACGACAAATCCTCTAGAAGTTCGTTCAGCAAAAAAACAAGCATCTGTGGGGGAGGCGGAGGATTAGGGCTATTGAGCAGACGGCGGCTTTTTTCCGCACTGCTGGGGCGGATACGGCACAGGCCCTCGACCAGATAGGCGATAAACGTGGTGGGGTCGTTGTCCCCGCCATCCAATTGATACCAGACTACGAGGCGGCCCAAAGCCGCAACAGCTTCGACCATGAGGGTTGTTTTGCCATAACCAGCCGGAGCCGTCAGCAAAATAATCCGCTGCTCACAGTTGCTGCGAATCAGGTTAACCAAGTGAGGGCGCGGTAAATGGCTCGCCACAAGTCGCGGAATCAAAAATTTTGTTTGGAGAAGAAGGGGTGTACTCATTTTTGATATTGATCCCTGTCCATTTGCAAGTATTTTGCCAGAATTTTGCAAACTCTGCCCGTTATAATCTGCCCATACTCAAAATGAATAAATTTAGGAAGGTTTTGACTATGACCCTACGAAAACTATTGGTCTTGGGTCTCCTTTTAACGGTACTGATTATTCCGGTCGGTGCACAGGCTCAAGATACAACCGTGCTGCGTGTCGCCTCGACCGCCAGCGTTACCACATGGGACCCCAATTTGTCGTTCTCGACCGAAGCCCTCTACATGGCGAATATCTATGAACCGCTGCTTTGGATAAATGCTCCGGGAGCCGCCGAACCATTCACCCCGGCCCTCGCCACCAGTTGGGAAAAGAGCGAAGACGGCCTTGTCTGGACATTCCATCTGCGTGAGGGCGTCACCTTCCATGACGGAGAAGCCATGACATCAACAGCCGTCAAGCGCTCAATCGAACGTACCCAAGCCGTTGGTGGTGCATCCTTCATCTGGCTGCCCCTCGCCTCGATTGATACGCCGGACGACCTAACCGTCGTATTCAACCTCGGTTATCCCGCCCCGGTAGATTTGATTGCCTCATCGCTCTATGGCGCGTGGATTATCAGCCCCAAAGCGTTGGACGCGGTCGAGGCCGATGAAGCGTATTTTGAACAGGGTGTAGATGGTGGCACAGGCCCCTATATGCTCACTGACTATACCGCCGATGTCGAAGTTGTCTTAGGCCGTTTCGAAAACTACTGGGGCGGTTGGCAAGACGGTCAGTTTGAAAACGTGCTGATCAATATCGTGCCCGATGCTGTTACCCAGCAGCAGCTTCTGGAAGGTGGGGAAGTGGATTTGGCACTGCGTCTGCCCCCAGCCAGCTACGACAGTTTTGCAGGCAATCCGGATTATGCTGTTCATGTCAATTCGACCTTCTTCAACTATGTCGGTTTCCTAAACACCACCCGTCCGCCGCTGGATAACGTCTTGGTGCGTCAAGCTATCTCCTACGCCATTCCCTATGACCAGATTATCGAAGTCGGCGCAGAAGGTCTCGGCACACAATCACGCGGCCCAGTGCCAGCTGGCGTTTATCCATATTCGGAAGACGTGCCGCAATATACGCAAAATCTTGATATGGCGCGTGATCTCTTGGCCCAAGCTGGGTTTGAGGGTGGTGGTTTTGAACTGCGCCTGACCTATGCCGCCGAAAACACCATCGAAGAAGCCTTTGCGCCGATTATCGCGGACGCCCTTGCTGAAATTGGTATCACTGTCTCGATTGAACCGATGCTGTTTAGTCAACAATGGGAAGAAGCCAAAGCCGACCCCACCCAAGCACAGGATATTTTCCTCGTCCTGTATTGGCCCACCTACAGTGATGCCGGGTCAGATAATCTGTGGTCATTGTTCCGCAGTAGCGATGTGCCTTTCTTCAATCTCAGCTATTACAACAATCCCGATTACGATGCACTGATTGACGAAGCCACCGTCTTGGCGGGGACAGATCGGGATGCCGCGCAGGTACTCTATACTCAGGCCATGCAAATGCTGGTGGATGACGCCCCGGCGCTGTATCTGATGGATGTCGGTAACTGGTATGCCGTCCCGACCTATCTGGAAGGATTTGAATATAATCCGAATTACGCCTTTGCGACGTTCTTCTATCCGATTCGTCTAGCGGAATAAAACAATATGATGGGGAGGGTGTTTTATGGCCCTCCCTCCAAAATACCTTTTTGATGATTGCAAAAACCGTATGATTGAGAAATTTGAATATATTGTCCGGCGCTTATTGCTCTCGGTGGGTGTGTTAATCGGCCTAACGCTGATCGTGTTTGTGCTGACACGGGTCATTCCGTCCAATCCAGCGTCGCTCTATCTTGGCCCACGCGCCCGCCCTGCCGAAATCGAGCGCGTCAATAAACAATTGGGTCTGGATAAACCCCTGCCTGCTCAATATCTGGACTATGTAGGGGATGTGGTACGCGGTGATTGGGGCGATTCGATTTCTAGCAAACAACCCGTGCTGGACGAAATCACCTCGCGTCTGCCAGCCACAATGGAATTGGTGATGGTCGCTATGCTGCTCGCGGTTGTCGTTGGTACACCATTGGGGGTGCTATCGGCGCAGCTACATGGCAAATTACCCGACATGGTGGTTCGGATCATTTCACTCGTCGGCGTATCCATGCCTGCTTTTTATCTCGGCCTGCTGCTGCAACTGCTCCTATTTCATGAACTGGGCCTGTTTTTTCTGACGCGCCGCTTTGATGGAACCCTGCGCTTTACGCACCCCATTGACGAGATTACGGGATTTTATCTTTTTGATACCGCCGTTACGGGCAATTGGGTTGCTTTCAAGGACGTGGCGGGCCATCTGGTGCTACCAGCACTGACATTGGCGGCTTACCCGATTGGCCTAGTCGCCCGTATGACCCGCGCCACAATGCTGGAAGTTATGGAACAAAATTACATTCGCACCGCCCGTGCCTATGGCATCTCGGAGCGTTTCATTCTTTACAACTATGCCCTGCGGAACGCGATTGTTCCGACTTTGACCGTCATTGGCTTGACACTGGCCTATTTGCTAACCGGGGCATTTTATGTCGAATACATTTTTAATTGGGGCGGCTTAGGCACATTTACCACAACCGCCTTCCTAAATTTGGATTACCCGGCGATTATGGGGATGACCCTGTTTGGCGCAGGCGGGTATGTCATCATCAACCTAGTCGTGGATTTGGCACAGGCGTGGCTAGACCCACGTATCCGCCTGAAATAACGCGAGGAAACGCATGTCTATTCAACGCCTATTCTTAGGGAAACGCGCCGAGGCCCTTGAGCAAAAACTCAATGGCGACAATCCACCCCCGCCAGTTGAAAAATGGCGACGGGTTAAGGATATTGTGCATATCATCCGCCGCGATTTTCTGGCGATGGTCAGTCTGGCTGTTATTGTGCTGCTGGTGGTATTGGCAATCGCCGCGCCCTTGATCGCCCCTTATCCTGAGCACGGGGAGGGCCACAGCAATCAGGTGGATGTGGGCAATGGACGCATGGATATTGTGGACCGCCGACTAGAGCCATCCAGCCAATATTGGATCGGCACGGATGATTTAGGGCGCGATATTCTCAGCCGGGTGATTTATGGTACACGTCCGGCGCTGCTTGCCTCGCTGGTCGTCGTAACCTGCGCGGTGTTGATTGGGGTTCCGCTGGGGGCGGTGGCGGGCTATTATGGGCGATGGGTGGACGAAATCATCATGCGTATCACCGACCTGTTCCTCGCATTCCCCTCCTTGCTGCTGGCAATGGCAATTGTGGCCTTCTTGGGGCCAAGTCTGTTGCACGCGGTCATCGCATTGGTCGTATCATGGTGGCCGTGGTATACACGCTTGGTTCGCAGTGTCACCTTGACTCTACGTGAGGCCTATTTTGTCGAGGCGGCCCGTTCAATCGCCCTGCCCGACTGGGTGATTATCCTGCGTCATATCTTGCCAAATTCACTGACCCCTGTGCTGGTACAAGCCACGATTGATATTGGCACGGTGATTCTTGCCACGACTTCACTGGCCTTTCTGGGGTTGGGGTCGCGTCCACCAAGCGCCGATTGGGGCTTGATGGTCAAAGAGGGCCGCCAACATATCGAAACACTATGGTGGTATAGTTCCGCGCCCGGCCTCGCCATTTTTGTCACCGTGCTCGCCTTTAATCTGTTGGGTGACACGCTGCGCGATGTGTTTGACCCGCGCCAATACCGCTAACGAGGGCCATCATGGTGAACGAGACCTTATTGCAAATCAGGAACCTAAAAGTCGGCTTCAAAACCCGGCGGGGCTATCTACAGGCCCTTAGCGGTATTTCGCTGGATGTGCGTGCAGGCGAAATCTTCGGCATCGTAGGCGAGACGGGCTGTGGAAAATCGGTGACGGGCCTCTCGATTTTGGGACTTGTGCCGCGTCCCGGCCAAATCACCGACGGCGAAATCCTCTTACGTGGCGACAACCTACTGCGAAAAAATAAACGTGAATTACGCCGTATTCGGGGCAAACAAATCACCATGATTTTTCAAGACCCCGGTTCGTCGCTGAACCCCGTTTTCACCGTCGGCAAGCAGATTGTGCGGGTCCTGCAGCGCCACCAAAATCTGAGTAAATCAGCGGCATGGGCTAGAGTGATGGATGTATTCAATTCGGTGGGCCTGCCCGACACAGAACGGATTTTCAATGCCTATCCCCATCAACTTTCCGGCGGAATGCAGCAGCGCGTGATGATTGCAATGGCGCTGGCCTGTCAGCCCGACTTGCTGATTGCCGATGAGCCAACGACGGCGCTGGATGTGACGATCCAAGCCCAAATCCTCTATCTGCTGCGCGATTTACGCGATCGGCTCGGCATTACCGTGATTTTGATTACCCATGACATCGGCGTGATCGCCCAATTATGTGACCGCCTTGCCGTTTTTTATGCCGGGCGGGTGGTCGAAATTGGCGAAACAGGTAACGTCATCGAAAACCCGCAGCACCCCTATACACAAGGATTGATGGCGGCGATTCCCCAAGCCACCCAGCTCAAACAACCGTTGGTGGCGATGGCGGGGACTGTGCCAGCCAATCCGGGGGCGATACGGGGATGTGCCTTTGCCCCGCGCTGCAAATTCGCCATCGCCCGCTGCCACGTCGAAGCACCCCCGTTATTTCAAGGGCTAAACGGCGACCAAACAGCCTGTTTTATGGTCGAGCCGTCCGCTGATTTGACACCATTCCACGCGAGGAGCGCCGCCCATGACCGACAATAATTCGCCGCTGGTGCAGGTGCAGCATTTGGTCAAACATTTTCCAGTCAAAGGTAGTTGGCTAAAAGGCGAACACCCAATTGTCCATGCGCTGGATGACGTATCGCTCGATATTCGGCGCACCGAGGTCTTGGGGCTGGCGGGTGAATCTGGCTGTGGCAAAACGACACTCGGACGGTGTATTCTGCAATTGGTGCGACCTACCAGCGGGCAGGTGTTGTTTAATGAGCAGAATATCGGGGCACTGAATCACGGCCAACTGCGACCCATACGCTTCCAAATGCAGATTGTTTTCCAGAACCCGCTGGCCTCGCTTGACCCCCGGATGCGGGTGCGGGGCATTTTGCATGAACCTCTGCGTGCCCAAAAGATGCCGGATTTCCTACGTGAGGAACGCATTGCTAGTTTGCTTGAACAGGTCGGGCTTGGCCCACAGCATCTTGACCGATTTCCGCATGAGCTTTCGGGGGGGCAATGTCAGCGTGTGGCGATTGCGCGGGCCTTAAGCGTTGAACCCGATTTGCTGGTGTTAGATGAGCCAACCTCCGCACTAGATGTGTCGGTACAGGCCCAGATTATCAATCTACTGGAAGAACTGCGCCAGCGCCATCTGTTAACCTATTTGTTCATCTCGCATGACCTCGGTATTCTGGAATACCT
Organism: Chloroflexota bacterium; assembly: GCA_024434115.1. GTDB lineage: Bacteria > Chloroflexota > Anaerolineae > Aggregatilineales > J027 > CFX10. Next base: position 14,266 of record QMIT01000011.1, on the reverse strand, counting down.
CAGCCACCGCATCGGGATTATGTATCTGGGTAAGCTGGTGGAACTTGGCCCGACGGCGAGTATCTTTAGCCGGCCGCGCCACCCCTATACCCAAGCGTTATTGACAGCCGTTCCAAAGTTGAGCCGCGAAAAACAGGCAATCATCCCCCTCGCTGGAACTCTGCCTAGCCCGTTGAATCCGCCCAAGGGATGCCGTTTTCATACCCGCTGCCCGTTGGCGCAAGATGTTTGCCGACATGACGAACCTCCTTTACGTGAAATTGAACCCGGTCATCAAGTGGCCTGTCATTTTGTTTAATGAGTAATCAGAATCATCAGAGTTGAGGGAATCCATATGGCTCGTTTATTTGGAATCGCTGGTGTACAAATGAGTGTTATTCCGTGGGACGCAGAGGCGACCATCCAAAAAATGGAGCAAGTCACAACGCGGATTGCCCGCAGTTTTCCATTTATTCAAATGGTCGTGTTTCATGAACTGGCGGTGTCTGGCCTTGTACAGTTTGATGCTTTGCCTGATCGTGACCAGTGGCAGAATCTTTTACAGCCCATCCCGGGACCATTTTCCGACCAGCTTTGTGCGATTGCGCGGCGCGAAAAACTTTGGCTTGTCCCCGGCTCAATGTACGAACGTGATGGAGGCGACATCTATAACACCTCACTGGCGATTTCACCGGAGGGTGAGATTGTCGCCAAATATCGCAAAATCTTTCCGTGGCTGCCGCTTGAATCGGAGGTGACGGCAGGGCGGGAATTTTGCGTATTTGATGTCCCCGACATCGGGCGTTTTGGCCTCTCTATTTGTTACGATATGTGGTTCCCTGAAATGATTCGCACGCTGGTTTGGATGGGGGCGGAGGTCATTTTGCATCCTACCATGACGCCGACCTCTGACCGCGAACTGGAAGTCGTGTTGAGCCAAGCCAACAGCATTACGAACCAGTGTTATTTTGTCGATATCAATGGTATTGGCCCTTGGGGAGGGGGTCGTTCCATGATTGCTGACCCCGACGGTCGGATTTTGCAGCAGGCCGGGCATCAGGAAACGATTTTGACTGAGATTCTGGATTTGGATCGTGTCCACCGTGCTCGTGAATATGGCAATTTGGGACTTGCACAGACATTGAAGCAACTACGGGATACGAACATTCAGTTCCCTCCCTATCAACAAGATTTCGGCAGTGGTGAGGTGTTTAAAGGTTTGGGTGCATTGCAGCATCCCACCAATCTCCGCTAATACTTTGTTAGATTGTGGTAACAGAGAAGCAGCGGTTCCAGTGTGGTTCACTTCTATGTGCCGGAACATGACCTCAAAGGTTTTGACGACTTACACTGACCAAACCCTTCGGATTGGGGATCTCGCAACTGGGCAAAATGTCGCAGAACTGGCGGTAGATGACACTCTCACTTGCGTCGCATGGCACCCCAATGGTGAACATCTTATTGCGGGTGGGAAGAAGGGGTTGTACTGGCTGCGGTTCGTCCAGTAAATTTGAGATCTACGCGAGCAGCATCATATCCAAACGCCGTTTGCGTTCGCGCCAATCGGGAAGCACCTTGTCTAGTAAGGCATAGAACTTGGGGCGGTGGTTGAGTTCCTTGAGATGGCATAACTCGTGCAGGATGACATAATCTATCAAGTCTTTAGGAACGTGGATTAGTTTGATATTGAGCGAGATGTTGCGTTTGGCGCTGCAACTGCCCCAACGGGCTTTCATGTCGCGGATAGTGATTTGGGGATATTCCACCCCCAACGATTCGACACGTGGGAAACAGATGGCGAGACGTTCTTCAAAAATGCGCTTGGCTTGGGCATAAAACCAATCATCGAATAACTCGGCAATGCGCTTTTTGTCATTGGGATCCGCGATACTGACCGTCAAAAACCCCCGGCTCAACTGCACCCGTTCAATGGCAGCCTCGACCACCTTCAGGCGATACTGCCGTCCCAGATACCGATAGGCTTCGCCACTGACATAACGACGCGGCAGGGGATTGGCGATGGGGTAATCCTGAAATTGGCGCTGATGTTTGAGTACCCATGCTGCCTTTTTCAGCACAAACGCCTCAATACGCGGGGCATCCGTGCCGAGTGGGGCTTTAACGATGACACTGCTGTCGGGGTGGACGTGGATGCTCAGGGTTTTGCGCGGGGCATACACCAATTCGTATTCGATGGTGGATGCTCCAAACTGAACCTGATGGGTCCCGCCTAAAATCGTCATGCCGTGAGTTGTTCCCGTTTCTTGGCGGTATCGAGAATGCTGTCCATGATACGATCCATATCCCCGCCACTCAAACCGAGATTATAGTCCTGTTTGACGGCATACAGCAGATCATCCAGCGCATCACGCATACGGTTGAGTACATCGCTATTGTGCGGCCAGTCGCGCACCTTTTTGGCGTTGAGGGTATCCTCACATTGCACCGCGAGATCGGCCACAAAATCCTGAAACGCTGCCGACTGCGAATCACCAAAATCCGCCAGCGCCTCGACCAATAACCCATAATAGGCCCCGGCATCGCGGCGATTCACCAGCACCTCTGGCAGATCGTTGGCGCGTCCGGCCCGCATTTGATCCAGCGCGTCTTGCATCAAATTCAGATATTCGAGTTCGGTCAGGCGGCCCTCTTTATACTGCTGGATGACCTCCTCAACCATCTGCGAGAACTTACGATAAAACGCCGGGTCTTCTTCCATGCGTTCACTGGCGACCTTTTTGAGGTGGTGGGCAATGGTATCCGCGCGGCTTGCCCCGGTCATCTGCTCGACCACCTCCGCGAACTCTTCTTCATGGAAGATATTGACCGTCGGCGTGATGGCAGCCACCCCATCGGCGCGGATATGGTCACTCAGCAGCTTGCGGATTTTGGCCTCATAATCACTGTATTCAATCGTCTCGGCATAACGCAACTGTACGGCATTCCGCAGGGCATGATAAAACTTCAAATCAAATTTATAGGTCTCAATCTGAGTGTCCGAGGTGGCCTGATAAAACTCGACCATGCTGAGAGCCACTTTGAGCGCACGGGCATAGTCTTGCAGGGCCTCATAAAACTGCTGACGGCGGTCTTCCGGCTCCAAAAACCGTTCCAGTGCTTCCAAGTCATGGCGATTGGGCACGGGGTCAAACACGGCCAATAGGCGATTATGCAAATGGGGCAGCTTGGCAGCAATCTCCCCCATGTCGGTGATGGTGTCTTCCACATCCTCAGTATCAAACTCTTCAAGGGCGTTATACGTCTGGAGGGCTTCATTCAGTTCGCCCAACACCCCGCGATAATCCACGATATAACCGTAATCCTTGCCGGCACACAAACGATTGACACGGGCGATGGCCTGCAATAAGCCATGTTCACGCAGCGACTTGTCCACATACAGCACCGTGTTGCGGGGTTCATCAAAACCAACCAGCAGCTTATCTACCACAATCAAAATCTCGACCCCTTCCGTGCGCCCAAAATCGGCAATAATCTCACGCAGATAGGTGTCCTCAGTTTTGTAACGCTCCATCATGCGTTTCCAAAACTGCTGCACGACTTGGGGCGACTCCCCGCTGATGTCCTCGCTGCCTTCACGGGTATCCGGGGCGGACATAATCACATCACAACGGATGCCTTCCTCCGTGAGTGCCCGCGCATATTCCAACGCCTGCTCTTTACTGGCGGTGGCAAGCTGACCCTTAAAACCCGTCTCGCGCCAATTCTTTTTATAATGCTCGGCGATGTCCCACGCGATGGCTTCAATACGCGAACGCACCCGGTTGACTTCCTCGTAACGGCTCATTTTGCGTTTGAGGTCGGTTTTCTGGGCCTCGTTCAAATTGGCGGTGCGGCGCTCAAACCATTGATCGAGGGCGTCCTTGCTCACTTCGAGTTCCACCATCCGCCCCTCATACAACAGCGGCACGACGGCTTTGTCCAACACCGCTTGGCGCATGGTGTATTTGTGAATAAAACCGCCGAACTTGTCCACCGTGCGTTTTTCTTTTTTCAGCAGGGGTGTCCCGGTAAAACCGATGTAACACGCATTCGGGAAGACCTCACGCATACGGGCGTGGCTGCTGCCATATTGACTGCGGTGGCTCTCATCCACCAGCACAAAGATATTGGGGTTGTCCTCGCGGAATTTCTGCTTGGCGGCGGCTTCAAATTTGTCTATCACGGTGGTGATAATCTCATGGCGTGGTTCACGGATGAGGCGCACCAAATCCGCTCCCGAATGGGCTTTATGCACCGTCTTGCCACAGGCTCGGAAGGTTTTCCAAATCTGGGTGTCCAGATCAATGCGATCTGTCACGATGACCACACGTGGATTTTGCACGTTGGGGTGCAGGGTCAAGGCCTTCGCCAGCATGACCATCATGAGCGACTTACCGCTGCCAGTGGTGTGCCAGATGACACCCCCGGCTCGCTGGTGGCCTTCAAAATGGCGCACTCGATCCAGTGTGGCCTTGATCGCAAAATACTGCTGATAACGCGCCACCTTCTTTTCGCCTTTGTCATACACCAGATATTGATAGGCCATTTCCAGCAGGCGCTCCGGACGCAGCAGGCTGTAAATGGCCCGATCTTGCACGGTGGGCAAACGCTCCCCGGCGGCGTCCTGTTCATCAAAATACTGGCGCAGGTGGCGACCATACTCCCGCCAATCATACAGGCGTGATTTTTCGGCATCATTCAGGCGCCCATTGGCAAGGGAGTGGACGGCCTGCTCAATCTCCCCTTCCTCCTGCCACACCGCCCAAAAATCCTTCGCCGTGCCGGTGGTGGCATACAGCGCGTCATTGGTGCTGACCGCCATCAGCAGTTGGGTATACACAAACAGATGGGGGATTTCATCGGCCAGCGCCTGATTCCGCAGCATTTGGCTGACGGCCTCATACACCGATTTTTCGCCTGCGCTGTTTTGTTTATCCGGGCGTTTGCATTCGATGACCACCAGCGGGATGCCGTTCACAAACAGCACGATGTCCGGGCGGCGGGTGCGATAACTGCCACGTCGTTCGACCTCAAATTCATCCGTCACCTGATAGACATTATTGGCGGGGTTGGCCCAATCTATCAGCTTGACATCAAAATGGCGCTGATCCCCGGCGACCCCCTGCCCAACACTCATGCCCAGTGTCAGCAGTTCATAGATTTCTTCGCTGGCCGGGATGAGTCCTTGATGCAGCGGCGCATCCTTGAGTGTGCGTAACACTTGGCTGAGATTGGCCTCCGAAAATTCGGCCACCTGCCCCTTATGCTGAATGCGATTGTTGGCCCGCAGCCAATCCAACAGCACGCCATCTAAAATGACATTGGAGGGTTTGCCGCCGCGTAATCGGTTGACTTCGGCAGGTGGGAGATACTGCCAGCCCATTGCCATCAGCAGCCGTAGCGCCGGAATTTGTGAAATATGGTCTTCCAGATAGGAGGGGGTCATGAACGTTGCTCCACCATCATCTCGGCAGAGGTGGTTGTTTTGTCCATCGCAAGCTCCTTTACTGATGTCCTTGATCAACACCCGTTTGGCTCATTTTTCATAAACGACCACTAGCAATCAGGGTAGATTTTGACACCAAAGTTAAAGCGCCACTTCCCACCATCGGCCTCCTTTGGTGACGATCTAGTGACAAGTTGGTGACGAGGTGTTCATAGAATGGCGGTATATCACCCAATCAAAACGATGGGAGCCATTCGCCAATGGGACACCGACATCTCGAAGAACAAGATTCCAAACACCCCGCCAAATCACCCCATCCGATTCCAACGCCCGATCAGGAAATCGGCAGGTCGTCGGATCGCTTCGGCCCTAGTGTATCGTCCAAAAACATCGTACACCTACAGCGCACATTAGGCAATCAGCGAGTAATCGGATTGCTAAATGGGCAGATTCAGCGTGCCCCCAATGAACCAAAAAAGTTGAAAACTCCCCCTCCTTGGGCGCGGGTCTCCTCAAATACGCCACTACCGGGTGAGCATGTCAAGGGGATTACGGATCGTGAAGCACCGATCATGTTACAAGATGCCGATGGACACCCCCTATATACCGAAGAGGATCGGCAAAAACTCAAAGATGCGCTCATGACCCGCCATCAAGAAAATGCCCAAAATGGCCCTGAATTCGCCGCAAATTTTGCATCGTCGCTGTTGGAAATCTGGACGGCCTATGTGACGGAAGATATGGCGGATACTGCCGATGATGCCAGTTGGTCTATGCTGACCAACTTGGTGTTGTTTGTATTAAAGGATGCGGCGCTCTCTTACCTATTCCCAGCGGCTGTCATTAGCAAAATGGCGATAGAAGTAGCAACGGTACTCAACCAAAGCAAATATGTCATGGCGGCGGCGGCTGATCTTGGTCAGAATGCCGTTGAGAACGAGATGTCCAATTCCAAAGTTCAAAAGCGGGGTAAGGAACTGCGTGGCATGACCAGCGGGTTGAGCGCCAATCTACAGATGGTCATCCTTTCGACTTTTGACGAGGTGTCGAACAGTTTCTATTATCAAGATTGGCTAGACACCGCCACATTGGAGCAACTCTATCTATTCCGCATCCCCCCAGCTATTCCGGCTGTGCCCCAAGAAAAAATTGATTTGATCATTGCCCAACAACTTACGGGCCTCATTCACGGGCATGATAGCGTGTTGATTCAGCGTCACCGCGAATATATGTTGGGCGGGGTCTTTGGTTATGTAGATTATGCCCATATTGAAAACGGCCTCTTTACAAAAGTCCTCGTAGACGCAAACGGCATAGAACACGCGGATACCCCCACCCTCAATGTGCCGAATGCCCTCCGTTCAAAATTGGAAGGTCATACCGTAAACGAAATGCCCCAAGTCCCGATGCTCATTGAATTGCGCTGTGTCCCACCCAGCCGCGTATATTCGCCGCATGAACTAGAAGTCATTGAAGAGATAGAACAGGCTTGGCCGCAACATGCCCCCCTCGAAATCAAGATTTATCCAGATGGCTCGTGGCATGTAATGGGTGGCGGTCTCAAGGAGATGTTTTATTTGTATTCCCTCGTTAATCCACTGGCCGATTTGGGAGCGTTTGCCCTTTTCCAACAACAGTGTTCGGAAAATGAGACGGGTTTACCCGAGACGCCCCAAGCATCAGCGCTCAATCTCTACTATTCACTCTTGCCCTCGTTAGAAGAGGGGGCGCGGCTGCTCCATACCAATTCTATCGGCCCACTCACCATCGGCAAAAAGCCCTAGGGATGTCAAGGCACCGTCGGCGTCCGAAAAAAAGTTCTGGGGAGGTCTTCCCCAGAGCTATCACCCCCGCCCCTATTCTGTGACGACAATCCTCCCAACCTCATTTGCATGAAGACTGCACCGCTAGAGATATGCTCCCGGTTCATCAAAGGTAAAACTGAAACTACTCCCCGGCGCAACCCATCGGCTACTCCTCCACCTGCACCCGCACCGCACCCGTCAATAGCTGCTGCATCAACCCGCGTTTTTGCTTTTCAAGTTCTTTTTTTTGCTCGATTACAATATTTAGGACTCTCTCCTGTACCTCGAAAAATTCAGCCATTTTGTTTTGCTCCTCTAATGAAGGAACATTCACAATCAAATCGAAAAAATCACCTATAGCGAGATTGAGTAAGCCGTGATTACGTGCCCCTTCTTGGGCTATTGTGTAAATACCCCGATTTAAAGCGCCACTTTCAAAAAAATGCGTAAAGAAGTCCGAATTGCCCATTCCTTCAATAAGTCTGAAACAAATATAGAGAGTAGACAGAATTCCTTCATCATAATCATCTAGGCGTTTCATCGCTCCATATGGATAACCATTCGAATAGCTGCGGTTATATGCAAACTCGCCTTGTTTCAATAGGTAATAGTTTTCAATTCCCTCTCCGGCCACAATCTTATTGAAAAACTCTTGCTGACTTACAAGGCCATGTTGAGCAGAGATAGTCAGCACATTTGTATTTAAAGAGTCGTTCCGTCGGGTTACACGCTCGAATATGTCGCCAAAACGTTGTGCGATCCACTCCCCATCAAACTCAGGGAAGCGCACCGCACCCGTCAGCAACAATTGCATGAGGGCTTGCTTGCGGCGTTGGAGCGCGTCAATTAACTGCTCGGTGAGGGTAATGGCCTCATCCCATGTGCTGAGGATGGCGGCTATTTGGCGCTGCTCGGCGAGGGGGGGGAGAGGAATCAGTATATTGCTGTATTCTTTAGCATTGATGTTCGGTTGAGCACCAGCCCGAAGGGAATTCTTAACCCAAGTCCAATACATTTCAGATTGGGTAAAATGCTTTAGGTATTCTGAAATTAGGATATTCTCATTAGTTCTAAACTTGATTAGATACCCAGCATAAATTGCCCAACCATCTTGCTCATGGTATAAATAACTCTTTCCAACAGTTGCCCCTGATCGGGCAAAAAGAAAATCCCCACTAGACAATATATATTTTTCATTCCCTTGCAAGATAACGCTTACTTTCCCGTCTTGTAACAATCGTCCTTCATCAGTTATGTCAGTGATTCTAATATATCGCGGTAATTCTTCACTATAGTCTATTGAGGGTGAGTTAGCCCCATATTGACCAACCACCTCGCAGCATTCAGCAAGGGTTTTTAACTCCCATTTAGAAGGTAGATTAGTCATCAAGCACCAACTCCCTCAGATACGCCGCCATGCGCCTATTCATCCGCGCCTTTATCCTTTTTCAATACTAGAACAATTGTTCTATGTTTGTCACTCATAAAAGCGTAACTACAGTTACGGATTTATGGCTGCCCACCATACGCATAAAACCCCCTACCCGCGTTTACCCCCCTCTCAAGCCCTTTTGGAAGCATTAAGAAATCGGGCTTTTTCTGGCGTTCACCCATCCAATCCCAACCCCCGCAAATACGCCGCCATACGGGTTTGCCCTGTTGTCCGGTATAATAAACAGGTCAACTGGTTGGAGATCAAACTCATGCTTGCCTCACCTATCGCCATTGATGTGCCCCTGCGCCAAGACCCCTCCGGCAAAATTCGGGTCGGCGGAACACGGGTGTTGTTAGAACTGGTCATTCATGCCTTCCAATCGGGTGAAACGGCGGAAGGCATTGTAGACAGCTATCCCACCTTGTCATTGGCCGATGTCTACGCCGTCCTCGCCTACTATCTGACCCATCGCGCTGAGGTGGATGCCTATGTTCAACAGGCCGATGCCACAGCGGAACGGATTCAACAAGAAACCGAAGCCGCCTATTCGCCTGAAACGCTGGCTTTACGTGCGCGGTTGCGTGCCCTGCGGGAAAATTTCCCACGTTCATCCATCTAGCCCCAACTCCCGCAGATAGGCCGCCATACGGCTCTTCACATCCGCCAACTGGCTTTCGAGTGTCTCAATTTCGCGCTGCACGGCGGGCAGGTCAATCGTCGCCTCAGCCTCAAAGGTATCCACATAACGCGGAATGTTGAGGTTGTAGTCATTGGCGGCAATGGCGTCGCGGTTTACCAATGCGGCATATTTTTCAATCGGCTCCCAGCGGCGATAGGTCTGCACAATTTGTTCAAGGTCGGCGGGACGCAATCGGTTTTGATTCGTGCCCGGTTCAAAGTCGCGGCTGGCATCAATAAACAGCACGGTATCGTCGGGCCGCTGGCGCTTAAAAATCAGGATGGCGGCAGGGATGCCGGTGCCATAAAACAGATTGGCAGGCAGCCCAATCACCGCGTCCAGCAAATTTTCCTCAATCAACTGCTGACGGATTCTGCCCTCGGCACTACCCCGGAATAACACCCCATGCGGCACAATCACGCCCACCCGTCCATTGGCGTTGGGGTTGCGGGTGGCCGTCTCGATCATGTGGGTGATGAAGGCATAATCCCCTTTGCTTTTGGGGGGGATGCCGCGCCAAAATCGGCGGTAGCGGTCGGCTTCGGCTTTGTCCGCGCCCCACTTATCCAGCGAGAAGGGCGGATTGGCGACCACGACATCAAAGCTGGCAAGGTCGTCGTCTTCCAGTAGCTGCGGTTCACCCAGCGTGTCACCCCATTTGATATTGTGCTGGGTGACGGGCATGTTGTGTAGGAACATATTCATCATACACAGCGCCCATGTGCTGCCGTTGACCTCTTGGCCCCAAATCGAAAAGTCCTCGGCGTGATAGTGGGCTTGGACGTGTTGGGCGCATTTAATCAGCAACGACCCCGATCCACAGGCCGGATCACAAATACGTTCGCCGCGTTGGGGGTCGAGCAGTTGGGCCAGCAGACTGCTCACTTCGGGCGGAGTATAAAATTCACCCGCTTTTTTGCCCGCCCCGGCAGCAAATTTGCCAATCAGATATTCATAGGCGTTGCCGATGACATCCAGATTGCCCACCCGTGAAGGGCGCAGGTCAAGGCGCGGGTCGTTGAAGTCGTTGAGCAGATTTTTGAGGCGCTCGTTGCGTTGGGCGGTTCTGCCTAATGCCGCATCACTGTTGAAATCAATGTTACGGAAGACCTCGGCTAGTTTTTCTTTGTTGTCACGTTCAATTGCATCAAGGGCAATATTGATTTCTTCCCCCAGATTGGGCAGGTTGCGCTTTTCATAGAGCGAATAATAATCGCTGCCCTTTGGCAACACAAAGGGTTCACGGCTCATGCGGCGCTGGATACGTTCCTCGTCGTCGCCAAATTGACGCTCATACTGCTCGCGGTGGTCAATCCACACATCGGAGACGTATTTCAAAAACAGCATCACGAGGATGTAATTTTTGTATTCGGAGGGGTCAATCGTGCCGCGAAAGGTGTCGCAGGCTTTCCAGAGGATGGCGTTAATTTCGTCTTGGTTAATCGGCGTGGACATAGACATTTTCCCAACGGGTACACTGCCAGTTGAGCCAACGGCATGATCTCCGGCTCAACCGCAGGGATTTAGACTGACGGCGATACTCTTAAGTAATGTCTTTACAGTGTACCGCATTTTGGGGAAATGAAAAATTCTCGACCACGCTATGTCTAGACTTTGATTTGACACACGACTCGAAAGCCAAAATCATGATCCCATTCAACTGGAGACCTGCTAATCCGCGAGGCTGAGCGCGAGTAGACTTGAGGATTGAGCCACGATCCACCCCGTACCACACGCCGCGTGTTTCCATCCAGTGTTGTGGGACGAATATCCGCGAAATCAGTCAGGGTCCATTCCCATACGTGGCCTGATAAATCATAGATGTTTTCAGCACTGGCTCCCTGTGGGAAGAGGCCAACCGCACAGGTGCGACCTAACCCGCTCTCACTTGTATTGATTTTGGTTGGATCAAATTCATTCCCGTAGGCAAATAAGCGTTTGGCATTCCCCCGCGCCGCGCGTTCCCACTCGAGTTCTGTGGGTAATCGGATTTCATACCCTAACTTGGCACTCACCCAACGACAAAAGGCGATGGCTTCATACCAAGTCACTCGTTCGCGGGGATGGTTCGCAATCGGCCAACTTGCCTCACGGGACTGTGGATTCGCCTTTCGCCACGCCGCAGCCTCACTGGAATAAGCCCACCAGTTGACATTAACATAACCATCCGGCGCTTCAACAAAGGCTTGATACTGCACCCAAGTCACAGGATAGCAGGCCATCGCAAAGGCTTCTAGAGTCACCTGCATGGGGTCAATGGAGTTATGAGCATCGTGATCTCCGCCCAATTCGAATGTCCCGGCTGGCAACTGAATCCATTTGAAATCTGGTAGACCATCAGGGCGTAAACCTACCCCGGATCGTGTATCCCCTTTTTCTGCCATCTCTCGTCCCCATACAGCACGGGCTAACGGAGCAGCTCGGACATGCGGGATGGGTTCATAAAGCATCCGGAGCACGTCAGCCGAGCAGTCCGCTCCACTCTCTGTCGCGCAACGATAGGCTACTATTGGGTTCACAGGGGTGAGCCATTCGACCACCTCTGTCGCATTGCCGCGCATCCCAGCAAGAAAAATCGCGGCTTCTTCCCATCCGGTGGCCTCCCACCACTGTTCACCGGGCCAGTATTTAGCCGCAGAGACCCCGCTTTGGATTTCCTTTTCGAGTTGATAGGCGGCGAAATATTCCAACAACAACTGATGAGTGAAGCTCAGATCACTGCCCTTGTCCACAATCCCAGCACTCGCGCATAGGTAAAGGAGGTGGTCGGGATCATGGGTGGGGGCATCTTCAGCCACGACCCCGCGTGCCCACGCATAGGATACTCGTGTGCCGCGTTTTTCAGCGATCATTTTATAGGCTAATGTCATCAGGGCGCTTTGCTGTACCGACTCGTCAATCCAAGGGGGTCGTGTGGTCGCGGCGGGCTTGCCGCGTTCTTTGAAGAGCAATGCCACAAAGTCTTGAAACAACTGACCGCGATTGCGTGGGACTTGCCCGGATTTTCTAAATAGGGCGATGGTGATGGTCAGTAGGAAGGGGTTACGGACTAGGCCCAGCAAGCCGGGATAATGCCCTTCATTATATAAGGCAGCCCGGACGCTTTTTAGGTGATTGTCTTGAGCGCTCGTGGTCGCACTGCCGATACTATTCCCAACCCAAAAATCGTCAAATGCTTTGCCTTCCCGCTCCCAGATGGTCCAGATATCGCGCAATTCAGGGGTGGTTAAGCCCCAAAAAAGGGTATCTAGCTGAGTCTCAGTAAGTTTATAGGCCAGCATAAAACGCCGGATGCCAAGCAAATCCAATGGCAGCACATCCACACGCTGGAGGGGCATCTTGCGTTCGACGTAATCCAATTTGCGGCAGGTCAGCATTACACGCACGTGAGGGTGACGCGCCAACCACTGCTCAACGTGGGTCATGTTGGCATGGGCGGTTTCGTTGAGGCCGTCCAGCAGGATGACGGCCCGGTTGGGCAGATAATCGCGCAGATGCAAGCCGCCGAACTGCTGCTCAATATAAACCCCTAAGTCACCCCCAGTATACCCACCCAGCGGCACAAAAATAGGCAGGGGGGCGTTGGGGTCATGGGCAGCGGCATCGCCGAGCGCATAAGCAAAACGGCGCAGGGTGGTCGTCTTGCCACTCCCCGGATCGCCGATAATCGCCACGCGGTCAAATGCGCCGAGGGCCTCACTCAAAGCGGCGAACGTTTTCACTTCACCCATGCGTCCATCCTCGTCGGGGCTGTGTTGGTCGGGCGGATGGATGGCCGCCAGTAGTTGATTCAGATAGACATCCACTTCCGGATCATGCTCGACCGGGTCGTCGGGATGGGTCGGCGTGAGACGGGTTTCAGCGGCGGTGTCCACAAAAACCTTACCAAAAAAGCCGTGCTGTCGGGCGACCTCCCGCAAGTAGGCCAGTTCCAATTCACGGGGATCGGTGGTGCTGAAGGTGAGGTGTTTGGGGCTATGTTCAATCTGCTGTGTCAGTGCCGTGAACGCCTCCTCAAAGCGGGTCGCCGGGAAAAATCGCTCAAAGGTCACCCCGGCAATAATCAGCGGCACAGGGCAGTCGTGGGCTTTGGCGGCAAAGACGGGTTTGTCTACCCCTTGTTGGGTGGCATAGACCAGTTCGCGCTGCACAAAACTGGGCGGTTCGCGGCGGTTGACTTCGGGCGAGATGACGACGACCACTATATCGGCTTCATTGATACGGTTTTGTAGTTCATGGCTAAAGACGGATTCGGCGTGCAGTTCCAAATCCATCCATGCCGACCAACCGGGGATGTGGTTGAAGCGTTCATACAACTGACGGGCAAGGGTCGCGCCATCGTTCCAAGCGTAGGAGATGAACACTTTAGGCATAACGGATGAACCCTCATGAACAGGTGGTCGTTAGGACATGGGCTGCGATGCTGTGGACGTTTGGTGGATGCAACTTTTGTGTTATTCTACGCTATGTTCACAAAATGATACAACAAACCTGTGAATGAAATAGGCTGACAATGCACATCCAACTCTCTTCGCTATTCGGGGCAGCGACCATTTGTAGAGCGCTTGGCACAAGACCTACGTGATTGGGGACGCATCCTCCGGATAGATTTTGAGGGGATCGCGGCGAGTAGCGACAGTCTATTGTTGGCAGCCTGCACCCCCCGAAAATGGCTTTGCTGCTGCTAATCACGGATTCAGTTGTGTATATTTGTGATATTCATCACAAGTAATTGAGCGTAAAGCTACTAGCCCTAATGAGTGGAGTCATATTTTATTAAGGAAAGGGGTACTGGGCCTATTTAAAAATATATCTTTTTTGAACAGTATCTCTGGTAGAGGAGGTGCTTTTTGGACGATCAAAGTCTAAGAGTGCAAAATGCCTCTCCGCCAACATCTGGTTCACCTCCCGGTAGTTTTTTA
>QMIT01000021.1 GCA_024434115.1 Chloroflexota bacterium | reverse complement strand
AGGCTCGATACCGTTCGACATGTGGGCAGTGGGGTTGACCTGTCCAAGTGTTCATCTACCAAGCAAGCTCATGGGCTTCGGGGCGTACTCAACGTGCCTAGACAGTTCCATCTTTGACTTTATTCTATAATACAAGGGGCGTACCCTGTGTGCGCCCGTTTTTTGGGATGGCCCTGTGCCATCCCCTACGCAACATGTCCGGGTTTAACCGGAAGACTGCATCATTGGATTTCGCCGCGATAGCCGCCGACTTATGCTCATTAACTTTTAGATCAGGTTAGTCGTCCCCATCCCAAACCCTTCCCCATCGCAATAGGGAAGGGCTTCAAGACGGCCTTTACTCCCCTCCCTAATGCTTTGGGGAGGGGCCGGGGGTGGGGATAGTCATTACCGGAATAATTTGTTAAACGTCATCAGTCGGTGGACGAAAAACAAGAACCCACCCTTGTCAACCCCCAAACCCCTCCCCAATTCTTGGAGAGGGGCTTGAATACGGCGTTTTCGACTCCCCCTCTCTGAAAGCCTTCGGAGAGGGGGTCGGGGGGTGAGGTTGGTTACTGCTCTAACCCAAAACCCATTGGGAAGAGCGGCCCTTCGGCATCGGCCAGCAGCGCATCATAGGGAATTTGGTCAAGGTTGCGCGGCCATGCAAACGACAGGCGTCCGGTGAACTGATAATCCCCGAACAAGACATCGGCAACGCCCTGCCCTTCTGTCCCCGGCAGCCACGCGGCCACCCACGCATCGGCCTGATCGAGCACATCGGTAATCAGCAAGGGGCGACCCGACACTAACACGACGATCACCTTGTCGGCCCGTTCGCGCATCTTTTCAATCAGCGTGCGGTGGTTTCTGGCGAGGGCTGGGTTTTCGACATCGCCCAACCCTTCCGCATAGGGCGCTTCACCCACAACGACAATGCCGTACTCGGCTTTGATTGGATTACCAGCGTCGTCAGTCACATCGTCAAAGTTCCCAGCGGGGCTGTAGGTGACGGTGCTGTTCTCGCTAGCCGCCGCTTCAATCCCTTCCAGAATGGTCGTGCCTTCGGTGATCGCTCCGGCGCGACCCTGCCATTCAATTGTCCAGCCGCCGCATTGCAGACCAATATTATCGGCCTGCATCCCACTGACAAAAATATGGGTGGCCTCTTTGGAAATCGGCAGCGCGGTATTTTCGTTTTGCAGCAAGACCAATGATTCACGCACGGCTTGACGGGCCAATTCGCGGTGGGCATCCGAACCCACATCAGCCAAGAGGGTGTCGTCGCCAAACGGGTTTTCGAACAGGCCCATCTCAAATTTGACCCGTAGAATGCGGCGCACGGCCTCGTCAATACGTGCTTCGGTGATGTCGCCGTTATCTACCGCGTCTAGCACGGCATTGATAAAACGATGGTAATCGTAGGGCACCATGTTCATATCCACACCCGCGTTGATCCCCGTCACCATCGCCTCATAATAATTGGAGGAGATTTGATCCATACCCGCCCAGTCGGAGACGGTAAATCCAGTGAAGCCCATTTCGCCCTTGAGTACGTCGTTGATGAGATAGGATTGGGCGTGCATCTTCATCCCGCCCCAGCTTGAAAACGAGATCATGACGATGCGTGCCCCGGCATCCAGCGCGGCTTGATAGGGCGCAAGGTGGATGGCCCGCAGCGTTTCTTCATCGGCCTCGGTGACGCCCTGATCGAGCATATAATTGCCCGTTGTGGAAGTGCCCCAAACGGTGCCACCATCACCCACAAAATGCTTGGCGGAGACGTACACGCCAACACTCTGCTGCCCCCGGATATACGCGGCGGCCAATTCAGACACCAGCGCGGGGTCTTGCCCGTAACTTTCATAGGTGCGTCCCCAACGCAGGTCTTGGACAACCGCCAGCACCGGGGCAAAGTTCCAAGGAATGCCCGTCGCCAGCATTTCTTGACCGACCACCTGCCCGATTTGCTCCAACAGGGCCGGGTTGTGCGTCGCGCCGAGTCCGATTTGATGCGGGAAGATGGTTGCGCCAACGACATTATTATGACCATGCACCGCGTCCACCCCATAAATCAATGGGATACCCAGCCGTGAATTGAGCGCTTCATTTTGGAATTCATACACCATCTGATACCAGTTTTCGGCATCATTGGGGGTTGGATAGCCACCGCCCCCGCTTAACAGACTGCCGATGCCCAGCGGCCCAATATCATCCGGGTTGATGCTGTTTTTCTCGACCTGTGTCATCTGGCCGACTTTTTCTTCCAGCGTCATACGGGCCAGCAAATCTTCGACGCGCTCCTCAACTGGCAAATCGGGGTTGAGGTAGGGCGGATTGTCGTCCTGTGAACGGACGGGCGCGGCTCGGAACGGCGCGGCAAGAGTCAATAATAAAGTACACGCCAGCAAGAAGGTGAACCAACGCAATCTACGAACGTTGTAAAACTGATGAGTCATTACCCATCATCCTTTCTTTGAACCAGAAACTCTACTTATTGATTAGGGGTGGTCAGAAATCCGCGTTCTTTTGAGAGCGCTCTCAAGTGGGCAGCGAAAAAGTGATCCGGTGTGCCAATTCCCACTCATTTTTGGGGGTTTCAGCGAAATGGGAGCGCTCCCACTTAAATATCGAAAAAACATGCGGTTTCCCGACTTCCCTTCACATGATAGGGAGTAGTATACCGCAAATCCAAATTTATGCAGCAGATTGGGATGGGAAAACTTCGCGCACGGGGATGCTCAAACCGGGGAGTACGTCGCCGCCCTCAAGGGTGTCTTCGATTGTCAAGATGCGCACATTAAAGCTACCATCCGCTTCGAGGCGATAGACATCTATGCGGAGTTTCTCTGGAAACACGACCCAAACCATCTCCGTACCATGCTGCAAATAAGCGATGATTTTGTCCATAAAATCACCCCAGTTTCTGAGATTACTTGGCGATACCACCTCGACGGCGAGATTCGGCGCAACGTGCAATTTGTCGGGTAAGGTTGGCAGGCGTTGCTTAGAAATATAGGAGACATCGGGGATAAATTCGTTCAACTCATCGAGGAAGTAAGTGACAGAGTCGGCAAAAGCATACCCTAGCGCATGGCGGTTGACGAAAACCTTTAGAAACATGAGGATTTCAGCAATGATATGCGCGTGGGTTGGAGTTCCAGTTGGCACTTCAAAAATCTCCCCTGCAATCAACTCAAACTTCTTGTCGGCGTTTTCCGGCAAGGCTTCTAATGCGCGTAAATCGGCGGATGTATAAAGTCTGTGCCCTTCCTGCAATGCCATCGTTCAATAGCCTCCATTTAACTGCACCCACCCCTATGATACCTGAATTTGGATTTAGGCTGTCGGTTGGGGCGGGAAAATTTCGCGCACGGGGATGCTTAAACCGGGGAGTACGTCACCGCCGTCAAGAATGCCGTCATATTCGGTCTTGCTTAGGCGCCAACTGCCATCGGCCTGCGGTTCGTAGACCCATACGGCACGTGTATCGGGATAGATAAGCCAGACCAAGCGTGTACCGTACTGAAAATAGGTCTCGATTTTTCGCAGCATATCTTGGGGTTGGTTGCTGGGGGACATGACCTCAACAGCTAGGTCAGGTGCGACGTAATAGCGTTTCGGTGGTAATTCTGCTTGGCGCTCCCGTGAGATATACGACACGTCTGGAATATACTCGTGTTCTTCCGACAACTGATACGTGACCGTATCTGTAAACACAAATCCGAGATCGCGGTTCAAGACAAACTGAAGTAGCCTGCTGGCGAGTAGCAGGATAATAAACGCATGTTCAGGTGTTCCCGTCGTCACGTCAAAAATCTCCCCCGCAATCAACTCAAATTTCTTGTCGGCGTTTTCCGGCAAGGCTTCTAATGCGCGTAAATCGGCGGATGTATAAAGTCTGTGCCCTTCCTGCAATGCCATCGTTCAATAGCCTCCACTTAACTGCACCAACCCTTATGATACCGCGAAAATGGCCCGATGGGATGGATATGAGGGATTTCGTAGGGGCAGGTCGCCGTGCCTGCCCGTGTTTGGTAAGCGGGATGGCACTGGGCCATTCCCTACATCTACACTCGCAACAGCCATAATGACCGTCTACTTCTTCTCGAAAAACACCAGTTTGTAACCGTCCGGGTCGCGCAGGATAAAGGAACGGCCCGTCGAAGGTTTGCCCTGTGGCTGACCGTCGGGGGTCAGGCCTTTGGAGACCACCCCGGCGTAAAATTCATCGGCATTTTCAACCTTCAGATGGAGAAACTCCCCTGCCCCACGATTGGCGAGTTGGGCCTCCTGTTGATGCACCGGATCACTGGCCTTGTCTGCGGCAACAAAATCAATCCAGAACCAATTCACATAACACGTCAGGTGCTGCTCATCCTGCTTGCCAATGCGAAAGCCGAGCGCCTCATAAAACGCGGCGGTCTTTTGAATATCCTTCACCAGACAGGTAACGCCGGAAATGCTGTTGAGTTTCATGTCGTGTCTCCGTGTCATTTTGGAAATCGGCCTTGCATTCCGATTCATTTATCTCTATAATCAAGATACTTGATTTTCGAGATAATTACAAGTAGGGATTTTTGAGATGGCAGCTTCCAAAAAAGACGAACTCAAACAGCAGGTCATCATTGGCGCACGCGAATATGGCATCGGCTCGGTGTTGTTTCGGCATATGGTCGGCGAAAAGTTGGGGGTCAACGTCACCGACATGGAATGTTTGGGACTGATTTTTCTCAAAGGGTTGGCGACCCCCTCCGAACTCGGACGCTATGCGGGTCTCAGTTCAGGCGCGACGACGGCGATGCTGGATCGGCTGGAAAAGACTGGCTTGATTGAGCGCCGCCCCAATCCCAATGACCGCCGCAGCACCCTTATTGCCATCGTGCAGGAAAGGGCTACCCAGATCGCGCCGCTGTTTGCATCCCTGCGTGAAGCCCAAGACACCCTCCTGTCCAGCTATTCCGAAGCCGAATTGGAAGTGCTGGCTGATTTTTTCCGGCGATCAGTGGTCATGTGGGAGGAGGAGCGCGAGAAGCTATCGAAATAACAAACCGAGGAGTAGCAAAGGCCCTAGCCATAACACCAATCGTATCCATGTCTATCAACACGAGGAGAACCACATCATGTCTTTCGCAAAAATTACCGGGTTGACGATGGCCGTCCGCAACATGCCCCAAGTCAAGGCGTTTTATGTGGACAAACTGGGTTTTGAGGTCACCAAAGATTATCGGCAGGACGATGACCATTGGTGGGTGACATTGGAATTGCCAGACGGCACACCGACGCTGAATTTGACGACCTTCCCGGAAAATTTGCAGCCGGGGACGCTGAAATTGTATCTGGCCGCGCCCGACATCGAAAAAGCCTACCACGACCTTCACTCAAAGGGTATCCAGCCGACCAGTGAAATCGCTGATGATGGGTGGGGCAAGTGGTTCGAGTTGAATGACCCCGACGGCAACCGCTGGATTGTCGTACAGGCATAATTTCGGACAAGATGGGCAGGCGTGTAACCTGCCCATTTTTCTGGATACCATCATTCGAGCGGGACGGCAAACATCTGGCTGGCGGTCTCGGAATGGGTGACAAATAAAAGCAGATCGTTATATACTCCGAATAATCGGATAGACCCGTCTGTCGTGGTACACGGAATCAGTTGGGGGTCTTGTCCGCCTGCCGCAAGCTCATCGGGGGTGGCGGTATAGATGCCGGATATACCCTCGCCACTATTGACGAAAATCAGGTGATCCCCATCCTCTAAGTACAACTCGCCATAGCCTCCCCCAACCATCCTCGCGCTGGCAAAATTTGCCACTGAGCCATTCCCATCAGCCGGAATCAAGTAGTAGTCCTGCACGTAGGCATACGTCACCTCCGCATCAGGTTGGGAGTCACCAGCTAGAATCATCCAATCGCCAATAAAGTCTGGTTGAATGCCCGTTGAATCACCAAGCGGCTGTGATGTCAGCAGTTGAGGTTCACCACCTGTCAGCGGCACACGATAGATATTGCCATTTTTCGTTACCAGAACCGCTTGGCTGTCGGGTGTAAAAACCCAATTATTCTGCACAGAGTCAACAAATTCAAAGAGTTTGAGCGGTTGCTCCGTATTTGAGCCGTCTGTTGGGATAGCGTAGAGGGTTTGAGCGTTACGATACACCAGTGTTTGACCATCGGGGCTAATGTCAAAACTGAGATAAACCGGGTCTTGAATTTGCCCCACAATCATTAGCCCTGTGCCATCTAGTCCTACCCGATAGAGCACCATCGTCCGGTGATCTGGCTCTGTCATTTCTGTCAGTGAATAATAAACATAGGATCCGCTGACGTTGTACGAATCACCTCCGAATAGATCGCCGGTCAATGAAATCAAGTCCCCACCGTCATTTGGCTGGGCATAGAGGTGGGTCGGCCTCTCTATCCCAATAGATTCGTGTGTCACCAAAAACACCACGTCCTCATATTCAAATCCATAGGCCTCTTGAATGTTTAGAATGGTGATGGGTGAGAGATTGGTGACTGACATTGGCGCGTTTTCGTCTGTGGCATCGGCACGATACATGTTGACGCTGTTATCGGTCTGCGAGTTAATGAAAACAAGATACTCATTATCTTCTGTTACCGTACTTGAGATGTAGCCATCCCCACCCGGATACTCAGTAAGCTGCGGCGTACCCTCTGCCCCAAAAGGCACACGATAGACTCGGTGCTCTGGGAACCGCATAAAAGAGAGCGTCTGTGTAGATTCATCAAGCCACACGGGATACCCACAATCTGTACAGACTTGATGGGATGGAAATTCACCTGTGAGGGATGTCATATACATCGTCCAAGGGGTCTGCATATATCCGTTCATATAGACAACCACGCCGCTCTCGGATACATCCCAAATATGCCCTATTCCATAACCGTCAGTGGCTGCTATCGGTTCTGGGCAGCTATTTCCACTTGGCGTTGCGGTGGGGCAATTTTCACATTGCGCCGAGGCGGTTGGCAAAACTCCCGTCAGCAGTACCAACGCTGCAACAAGCATTATCAGTTTACGCATCAATCGTTCTCCCTCCATGTTGAATTATTTTGATGCTACAGAGGAATAATGATTTTGTCCACAACGCTGCTTAGGTTTCTGCCCGACATGAGAGCGACCCCATCGCCCCAACCCGACCCCCTTAATAGAGTAAAATAGCTGCAATTACCCGCTACACCTTTGGAGGAGCACAGGATGACGGAGCAACCCCGTTTGGTTTATGGTAATGACCTTTTGCGCGGCGAACTGGTTTATCTCGATACCCTTGCCGACAGCGACATCCCCAAAATCGCCCAGTATGGCCTGAGCATGGAACTGATGCGTTATCTTTGGAACATCCCGGTCTATCCCCAATCCGAGGACGATTGGAAAGCGGCAGTGGGTCGTTGGCGGCAGCGGCAAAGTGAACAACAAATGTACCCCTTTTCGATTCGCGCCTTGCAAGATGACACCTTCATCGGCTACCTGTTTTTGATGCAACTGGACTGGCGCAATCGCCATTGCCTGTTGGGGATTTCGATTGGCAACCCCGAATATCAAGGGCACGGCTATGGCACGGACGCCAGTCGGTTGAGCCTGCGCTATGCCTTCATGGAATTGAATATGCACCGCGTCGGCCTCGAAGTGTTCGATTACAATCGGCGGGCCATCCGCAGCTATGAAAAACTGGGGTTCAAATTGGAGGGCACGCAGCGTCAATGGTTGTTGCGCGACGGGCAATATTTCGATCTGCACACAATGGGCATTTTGCGTGAGGAGTGGGAGAATAAGGGATAATCGGTGCCTAGAAAATAAACAGCACCCCATCCCAAACATAGGGAAGGGCTTCAAAATGCCATCTTCTCCCCTCTCCATGCAATGGAGGGGTGGGAATTCTGAAGGGTCGAGACAAGCGATTAGGAGTACACCCGTAATCATCAGCCATATCGAGCTAGTAGACAATGGCTTTGGTCGGCTAAAGCCAGTCATCGCAGGCAAAAAAATCACCGTGCATGAAATCGCCGCGATGGTCGCCATTGGGGGCAGTTCGGTGGAATGAGTCGTGGAGAATTTTGACCTGACCCCGCCCAAGTTCATGCCGCCCTCAGCTACTACTACGATCACCAAGAGCAGATTGACCGCGAAATCCGTGAAGCCGATGAATACGTGCGCCAACACGCCATTGATGCCCAAGCCCATCTCGCCGAAATGCGTGCCCGCAAGAAATCCGGCTAACCATCGCAATCCACTCCCCTCCCTAATGCTTTGGGGAGGGGCTGGGGATGGGGTTAGTCTTTACAATAATCGGCATCACTTGGACTTCATCCACTCCACCGCCATATTTTCGCCCGCCATGCCTTCCGCCGCACCAATAAACCGAATCAAGCGTTCGCCCTCCTCATGTAGTGCCTGTTGGTCATCCGGCGATATAGCCTCAAATGGCTCTATCATGAGCTTCACGGCCTTTTTGCTCTTTTCGATGCGCCACACCCCACGCACCAAGCCATCTGACATAATCGTCGCCGCCAATCGCCCATTTTTCGGGTAAATCCGCGCCCGATACGCCGCTGACACCACCCCAATCCGCGCGGAATGGCACACCAGCAGGTTATCCAATTCCGGCAAAAACCGCACCGGAGCAGGGGTTTCGCCATTTGGCAGGGGCATATCCGGCACATCGAGATATTCCTTCCCGGCCTCGTCCTTATAGACCACCAAATCGGCCTTAAATGGCGCAATGATCTCTTTCAGCTTGGTCATCGCCGACCACTGCTGAATGTCGGCAATCGTGGCAGGCCCAAAGGCGCGTAAATAGCGGGTAATCAACTCGCGCAGATTGGCTTCCCCAAGCGGAATAGGCCGTTTTAACCACTGCTCCGCTAGTGCAAATTTTGGATTGCCGGGGTAGCTCCATGTGCTGCCATTCGCCACCTGTGCCAGCGGTATCTGCGTGCGGATGGTGTGCCGAATCGCGCCAATATCGGTATCCGGCATCAGCGCCTCAAAATGGCTGGTGATCTCAGCAAACGTGCGCGGCGCATCCCCAATCAACTGGCGTGCCTCTGCCACAATCGCGGCCACATCAAAAGCCCCCCGCCCCTTCGTGATGGTATTGAACGATTGATCCAGCGAAAACTGGATGGCTCCGCGCAGTCGCACGTAATCGTCCGCCGTTACCAGATGCAGCGTGGCCCGCATCATCGCCGCCTTAACGACCTCCCGCCCTTCAATCAGCCGCGCCAGATCATCCCGCTCAAATGTTTGCAGGCGTGTCCACAAACCGATATACGGTGAGTTGGGGATTTGCGCGTGGATGCCGACCAGATGCTCAATCATGGCGGCGGGGGTTATGGCTTGGCGCTCCAATAGGCCTTGTCGGGTCAACGTAGCGCGATTGAGTTCACGGGCGGTCAAGGTACGAGGGGTGGTCATTGAATGCTCTCTTGTTTGATGTGCTGAATGTGGAAATGTCTATCATATCAAGAACAGATGGTCTAGGGCAAGCAAAAACTGGGTCAGTCTGATCGGGTGTCAATAAGCAAGAAATCCCCATCCCAACCCCATGCCTCCATAGCTGGAGAATTCATTCTCTGGCAACCCGCGAAAAACCTACCCTCGAGAACCCCCAACCCCTCAGCCATTGCATTTCAATCTCCGACACTTTTTGGGAAGGGGAAGCAAAGGTAAACTCATGGCTTGTTTTTTCAACCACGACGAAGAAAAGGGACAAGCCATGAGCCG